>NZ_VRMC01000495.1:0-265 GCF_008369905.1 Pseudonocardia sp. EV170527-09 | reverse complement strand
AGGGGAACCTGCACGAGTTCGCGCAACCTGTCGAGCGAGTAGCCGGAATCGTACTGTGGGGCTCCCACCGGCAGCACCCCGAGCTCGGGGGAGGCCTCGGCATACAACAGGAAGAGGATCCGGTAGAGGAACCGCAGCGACTGCATGGCCAGCGGCTGCGCCTGGTCCTGGCTTAACGGCTCCAGGCCGCGGTCGCGGCGCCGTGAGACGACCTCGTTGGCGATGATCTCGATGGACTCGCGGACCCCCTCGCGCAGGTCCTGGC
>NZ_VRMC01000494.1:0-265 GCF_008369905.1 Pseudonocardia sp. EV170527-09 | reverse complement strand
CTGTTCAATATCCCGCTGACGGCCCACTTCCTGGGCGGCGCGGCGATCGGTGACAGCGCCCAGACGGGCGTCATCGACCCCTACCACCGCGTCTACAACTACCCGACGCTGTTCGTCACCGACGGTGCCGCGATCTCGGCGAATCTCGGTGTGAATCCGTCACTTTCGATCGCGGCGCAGGCCGAGCGCGCGGCGTCATTGTGGCCGAACAAGGGACAGGACGACGCGCGGCCGGCCCAGGGTGAGCCCTACCGCCGGATCGAAC
>NZ_VRMC01000493.1:0-265 GCF_008369905.1 Pseudonocardia sp. EV170527-09 | reverse complement strand
TCACCGAGGTAAAGCCGTGGGCGATGGCGGAGGCGCAGGTCGCCTCGTCATTGCCGTGGTCCTGGTGCATGCAAAGCGGGATGTCGGGATAGGTCCGCTCCAGCGCGTCGATCATGTGCGAGAGCATGAAATCGCCGGCATAGCTGCGCGCCCCGCGCGAGGCCTGGATGATGACAGGCGCGTCGACCTCGGCCGCGGCCTGCATGATCGCGATGCCCTGCTCCATGTTGTTGATGTTGAACGCCGGCACGGCGTAGCCGTGGGT
>NZ_VRMC01000058.1:0-37631 GCF_008369905.1 Pseudonocardia sp. EV170527-09 | reverse complement strand
TCCGCGGGAACTGCGCCAACAGAGCCCGCACCTGCGGCTCGACCGCATCAGCCAGCGAACCCCGCGGGCCCCGTTCCCGCCGCGGTGGGCCCGGCGCCCGCAGCGCCGAACGCACCGTGTTCCGCGCGACTCCCAGCCGGCGGGAGATCTCCTTGATCGGGACACCCTCCGCCCGATGCAGACGACGGATCTCGGACCAGTCCTCCACCGACAACACCCCCTCAGCGTCGCCCAGAAGGGGTCAATCCCAATCCGACGTCAGGGGGTCAGTCTCAGGCCGTCGTCGACAGCAGCCCGTGCGACCAGTCGACCGTGGTGGTGACGCCCGCGTCGAGGGCCTCCAGCGCCGCGAGCAGGTTGCCCGCGTGGATGTCCTCCGGGCGGAAGACCTTCCCCCACTCCAGGTAGTTCCACACGAAGTACTGGGTCAGCGTCCAGTCGGCGCCGTAGCCGCGCAGCGAGGTCTGCCACATGTGCCGGTGGGTGTCGATCATGCCGGGCATCACGATGCCGCCGGCCGCCTCGATCTCCTCGGTGCCCTCGGGCGCCGCCAGCCCGACGCCGACGGCGGCGATCCGGTCGCCGGTCACCAGGACGTCGTGGCCGGACAGGACCGTCCGGCTCGCATCGACGGTCAGGACGGTCGCGTTGCGGAAGACGACGCTCATCGGCGCACCCCTCGATCTGCCGGACAGAAGTCCGCTGTACGGACATCGTGGAACGGCGGTCACTGTCGCGCACGCTGGCTGTGCTGTCAACGTCCGGGCTGTCACCGTCCGGGCCGCCGTCGCCGTGCGGTCGGTCGCGGCGTGTCCGCAGGGCGGACGCGAGGCGCTACCGTGACGCCCATGCCACGCGACGGGACCGGCCCGGACTTCATCGAGGCGCTCGCCCGCGGCCTGGAGGTGATCACCGCGTTCCGGCCCGGCCGGCCGGAGATGACCCTGGCCGACCTCGCCGCGGCGACCGGGCTCGCCCGGCCGACCGTGCGCCGGGTGCTGCTCACCCTGGCCGAGCTCGGCTACGTCCGCGCCTGCGAGCGTGGGTACACCCTCACGCCGCGGGTGCTCGACCTCGGCGTCGCCTACGTCCGCTCCACCGGGCTGTGGGACGTCGCCCGTCCGCACCTGGAGCGCCTGGTCGAGCGCACGCACGAGTCGTGCTCGATCGCCCAGCTCGACGGCAGCGACATCGTGTACGTCGCGCGGGTCGCGGTGCCCAAGATCGTCGCGCTGTCGGTCCAGATCGGGACCCGGTTCCCGGCGGCGTCGACCTCGCTGGGGAAGGTGCAGCTCGCCGCGCTCGCCCCGGACGAGCTGGAACGCGTGCTGGCCGAGCCGTCGCGGTCCGGGCTGACCCCGCGCAGTGCCCCCACCCCGGCCGAGCGCGACGCCGAGCTGCGCGAGGTCCGCGCCCGCGGCTGGGCGCTCACCGACGAGCAGCTGGCGCCCGGCATCCGCTCGGTCGCCGCGCCGCTGCGCGACGGCGAGGGCCGGGTGATCGCCGGGGTCAACGTCAACTGTCACGCCGCGGAGACCTCGCTCGAGACCCTTCTCGAACACCACCTGCCGCTGCTGCTGCAGACCGCGGGCGACATCAGCGCAGACTTCGCCCGGCTCGCCACCGCCCCGCACGTGACCGTGTCCGCCCCGGCTTGACCTCGCGGCCCGGGCAGGGCCACGATCGTCTGGCGGACAGGCGTCCGTACGGCGATCACTTCGGAGGAACTGATGGCGGAAGCCGGAACCGGCGGGCCGCTCGAGGGCATCCTCGTGGCCGACTTCTCGCGCATCCTGGCCGGGCCGTACGCGACGATGTTGCTGGCCGACATGGGCGCCGACGTCGTCAAGGTCGAGGGGCCGGCCGGCGACGACACCCGGACGTGGATGCCGCCCGAGCGCGACGGGGAGTCCACCTACTACCTGGGCATCAACCGCGGGAAGCGCTCCATCGCGCTGGACCTGCGCGACGAGACCGACCTCGCCGCCGCCCGCGAGCTCGCGCGGCGTGCCGACGTCGTCATCGAGAACCTGCGCCCCGGCGGGATGACCCGCTTCGGGCTGGACTTCGACGCCGTCGCCACGACCAACCCGGGCGTCGTCTACGCCTCGATCTCCGGGTTCGGCTCCGGCGCGGGCGCGCACGTGCCCGGCTACGACCTCATGGTCCAGGCGATGTCCGGGCTCATGAGCCTCACCGGCGATCCGGACGGGCCGCCGTACCGGGCGGGCATCTCGGTGTTCGACGTGATGGCCGGCAACCACGCCGCGATCGGGATCCTGGCCGCGCTGCGCCACCGCGACCGCACCGGCACCGGCCAGCACGTCGAGGTCAACCTGCTCTCCTCGGCGCTCACCGGGCTGGTCAACCACAGCTCCGCCTGGGTCGCCGGGGACACCGTGCCGTACCGGATGGGCAACGCCCACCCCTCGGTGTTCCCCTACGAGCCGATGCCGACGGCCGACGACGACCTCATCGTCGCCGCCGGCAACGATGCCCAGTTCCGCAAGCTCTGTGTCGTGCTCGGGGTCGGAGACCTCGCCGACGACCCCCGCTTCGCCCGCAACGCCGACCGCACCGTGCACCGCGAGGCGCTGCGCCCGCTGCTGGAGGAGCGGCTCGCGACCCGTGGCGCGGTCGAGTGGTTCGAGCTGCTCACCGAGGCCGGCGTGCCGTCGGGCCCCATCCAGACCATCGACGGCGGCTTCGCCATGGCGGAGCGGTTCGGCCTCGACCCCGTCGTCACCGTCGGGGAGGGGGAGCGGGCGGTGCCCACCACGCGCCACCCGGTCCGCTTCTCCGCCACCCCGGCCGTCTACCGGCTCCCTCCGCCGCAGCTCGACGAGCACGGCGCCGACCTGCGGAAGTGGCTCGACTCATGACCTACCCCACCGCCCTGGGTGCCTCGTCGAAGGACGCCATCACCCTGCTCGGCCACGACCTCGCCGAGGACGTGATGGGCACCGTCGGGTTCGGTGAGCTCGCGTTCTGGCTCGCCACCCAGCGCCGCCCGACCCCCGGCGAGACACGGGTGTTCGAGGCCGTCCTCGCCGCGCTCGCCGACCACGGGTTCACCCCGACCGCGATCGTCACCCGGCTCACCCACCTGTCCGCGCCGGACTCGGTGCAGGGCGCGCTCGCCGCCGGCCTGCTCGGTGGCGGCTCGCGCTTCCTCGGCGTCACCGAGGACTGCGGCCGGTTCCTGCACGACCACCTGCCCGCCGAGCGCCCCACCGACGACGACGGCTGGGACGCCGTCGCGCTCGACGTCGTCACCGCGCAGCGGGCCGCGAAGCGGTTCGTGCCCGGCCTCGGCCACCACGTCCACAAGGACGGCGACCCCCGCACCCCGCGGCTGTTCACCATCGCGGAACAGGAGGGGCTGCTCGGCCCGCACCTGCGCCTGTTCGCCGCGATCGGCCGGGTGCACCCGCAGGTGCTGGGCCGGACGCTGCCGCTCAACGGCGCCGGGGTCTGCGGCGCGGCGCTGGCCGACCTCGGGCTGCCGCTGGAGCTGCTGCGCGGCTTCGCGCTGCTCGCCCGGACCGCCGGTCTGATCGGTCAGCTCGCGGAGGAGCTGCGCCACCCCGTCGCGAACGACATCTTCCTGTCCGTGGACCTGCACAACCGGTCCGTCGACCCCGACCCCTACCAGCCCGAGGGAGACCCGCGATGACGCAGCCCACCACCGTCACCGAGGACACGATCACCGACGCCGCCGTCGCGCGCTGGGCCACCGCGCACGACCCGCGCACCGCCGAGCTCATGACCGCCCTGGTGCGCCACCTGCACGACTTCGCCCGCGAGACCCACCTCACCGAGGACGAGTGGACGGCCGCGGTGCACTGGCTGACCGCCACCGGGCAGATCTCCGACGACAAGCGCGAGGAGTTCATCCTCGCCTCCGACGTGCTCGGGCTGTCCATGCTCGTCGTCCAGCAGAACCACCGCCTCGACCCGGCCGCCACCCCGGCGACCGTGCTGGGCCCGTTCCACATCGACGGCTCCCCGGAGAAGGACTTCGGCGCGGACATGTCCGACGGGCTGCCCGGCGACCTGCTGTTCGTGCACGGCACCGTCCGCTCGCTCGACGGCACCGCCGTCCCCGGCGCCGTGCTCGACGTGTGGCAGTCCGACGCCGACGGCACCTACGAGGCCCAGCTCGACGTCGACGAGGCCCGGCTGCGCGCGAAGTACACCACCGACGCCGACGGCCGCTACTGCCTGCGCACCATCGCCCCACTCGGCTACGCCATCCCGATGGACGGCCCGGTCGGCGAGCTGATCTCGCGCACCGACATCAGCCCGATGCGGCCCGCGCACATCCACTTCCTGCTCGCCGTGCCCGGCTACGCACCGCTGATCACCCACCTGTTCCGGGAGGGCACCGAGTACCTCGACTCCGACGTCGTGTTCGGTGTGAAGCGCGAGCTCGTCGTGGCGTTCGACCGCCACGAGCCCGGCCCCACGCCGGACGGCGGGCACAGCGACAGCCCCTGGTACGGGGCCCGCTACGACTTCGTGCTGCAGCCCGCCGGATAGGCCGACAGGGCGTCGGGCAGGGCGTCGGGAAGCGCGTCGGGCCGGACTCAGCGCCGCCCGACGACCAGCGCGGCCAGCCCGGTCGTCACCGGGACGGCGGCGACCAGCCCGATGCTGCCCACCAGCGTCCGCACGATCTCGGTCGCCACGTCCTGGCTGGTCAGCACCTGTGTCACCCCACCGGCGGCGACCGTGAACAACAGCAGCAGCGGCAGCGCCGCCCCGGCGTAGGCCAGCACCAGGGTGTTCACCGCGGACGCGACGTGGTCGCGGCCGATCCGCATCCCGGCGGCGAACAGCTCGCGCACGCTCATCCCCGGGTTCGCCGCGCCCAGCTCCCACACCGCGGACGCCTGGGTGACGGTGACGTCGTCCAGCGCACCGAGCGCGCCGATCACCAGCCCGGCCAGCACCAGGCCGCGGGGGTCGATCGGCACGCCCGGGCCGAGCGTGCCGATCAGGGTGGCGGTGGTGTCGTCGAGCCCGGTGAGCCGGGAGGTGACGGTGAACAGGTAGCCGAGCAGCCCGATCAGGGCGAGCGAGGCCAGTGTGCCGAGCACCGCGCACGACGTCCGCGCGGTGAACCCGTGGGTCAGGTACAGCACCACGAACATGATCAGGCAGGCGCCGGTGACCGCGACCGCGAGCGGGGAGCCACCGGACAGGATCGCCGGCAGCACGAACCACAGCAGGATCACGAAGCTCAGCGCCAGACTGACCAGCGCCGCGAACCCGCGCAGCCGTCCCAGCACGACGACGGCCAGTGCGAACGCCGCCGCGAGCCACCCCAGCGGGGCGCCGCGCTGGAAGTCGACGAGCTGGTAGGAGCCCGCGTCGTCGGGGTTGGCGCCCGACCACGACAGGGTGACCGGGTCACCCACCGCGAACCGCGGTGTCGACGGCTCGTTCGGCACCAGCTGCACCAGGTCCCGTCCGGCACGGGGCCCGTCGGACAACGCGACCGTCACCCCCGTGCAGCGACGGTCCCCGGCGCCGGGGGAGCAGTCCGCGACCTGCACCGTGGTGACGGTGCCGTGCACCTGCTGGGTGGGCGGGATCTCCGGGACCGGGGTCGCCCCGGGCCACAGCAGGGCCACCCCGGCGAGCGTCGCGAGCACGCACGGCACGAGCAGCGCGACGAGCAGCCTCCGCACCCGTCGTCCGGCCGGGGACGCGGCACCGTGCCCGTGGCCGTGTCCCTGCTCGTGTCCCTGGCTGTGTCCCGCGCTGTGCGCCTCTCGGTGTGCCGCTCGGTGTGCCTCTCCGTGTCCTTCCCCGTGTCCTTCCCCGAGTCCCGCGCCGTGGTCGTGCCCGGTGGCGGGCGGTGCCGGTGCGCCGGTCGTGGTGCCGGGCCCCGCCGCGCCGGGACAGTCGCCCCAGCCGCCCGGGTGCCCGGCGCGGGGGATCGGGCCGGTCTCGGCACCGTCGTCGTGCCTGTCGTGCCTGCCGTGTCTGCCGTCCCTGCTGTCGGTGCCGTTGTCGGTGCCGCCGCCGGCGGGGTGCGGCGCGGCACGTCCTGCCGGTGCGGGGGAGGTGCCGGCGCCGTTCTCCTCGCGGGACGGACGGCGCGGGGCGGGTGTCCGGGTGCCGGGTGTCCGTGTGCCCGGTGTCCGCCGGGCCCGGTGCCGCGCCGGTTCGGTCGGGAGCCGGTGACCGCCCGAGGCGCCCGGTGCCCGGTCCTCGGCACGTCGCCGTCCCCCCGTCCGCGGAGCGGTGGGCCGGCCGCCGTCGGAGGCGGACGGGTCGCGCGGGCCGGGCGGGGGCGGGGGCACGTCCGCATCCTTGCAAACGATCTTCGGCCTGCGGGGTGCCGTTCGCCCGGACGCGACCGCCCGGCGACGACCGGTTGTCCGGCGTTCGAACTTGTGTTCGACTAGGGCGGTGCGATGGGACGGACAGCAGGTCGGGGCGGACGGTGTCGGACACGCGACGGCGCTGCCGGGGATGCGGGGGTTGCTGCGCTCGGTGCGCACCCCCGGGTTCGCGGACACGGTGTTCCACGAGGTCGAGGCGCGATCGGTGCTCAACCGAGTGCCGTCGTCGTCGCCGGTGCCGTTCGGGTGGACGGTCAACCCGTACCGCGGCTGCTCGCACGCCTGCACCTACTGCCTCGTCCCGGACACCCCGGTGCTCACCGCCGACGGCCGGTCCCGGCCCATCGGGCAGCTGCGCCCGGGTGACGAGGTGGTCGGCACCCTCGCCGACGGCGGCGGGCGGTGCCGGTTCGTCCGCACCCCGGTGCTCGCGCGCTGGTCGACCCGGCGCCGGGCGCAGGAGGTGACCCTCGACGACGGCACGGTGCTCGTCACGTCCGCCGAACACCGTTTCCTCACCACCTCCGGCTGGGCACACGTGCGCCCGGGGCGCTGCCGTTCCTCGGCGGACCGGCCGCACCTGACACCGGGGACGGCACTGGTCGGGCCCGGTGCGGCGGCGGTCCCGGGCGGGCCCCGGCCCGACGGGTACGCCGAGGGATGGCTCTGCGGGCTGGTCCGGGCCGACGCGGTGCGCGGGCGGGTGCGGGCCGAGCCGTTCCCGACCGGCTGGGTCGAGCTGGAGGCGCTCGCCCGCGCCCACCACCTGCTGACCGCGCGGCCGGTGCCCGTGGCCGCCGGAATGCTCGCGGCGCCCGCACCGTCGCCGACGGCCTGGCCGCACCGGCCCGCCCGCGGCTGGTCGGCCGGCTTCGTCGGCGGGATCGTCGACGCCTGCGGCGAGGTCTCCGCCGGGGTGCTGCGGATCGTGCCCGGCGAGGAGACGCTCGCCCGCGCCTGCGTCGACGCGCTGCGGCGGCTCGGGTTCCGGGTGGCCTCGGAGCCCTCGGCCCGGCCCGGGGTGCGGGCGCTGCGGGTGCTGGGCGGGGTCGCCGAGCAGCTGCGGCTGGTCGCGGTGACCGACCCGGCCGTGGCCCGGATGCGTGATGTCGGCGGCGCCCGCGTCGAGGAGCCGCCCGGGGGAGCGCCGCGGGTGGTGTCGATCCGCGACACCGGCACCCTCCGTCCGATGGTCGACATCACCACCGGCACCGGTGACTTCGTCGCCGCCGGGGTGGTCAGCCACAACTGCTTCGCCCGCAACACCCACACCTACCTGGACCTGGACGCGGGCGCGGACTTCGACTCCCAGATCGTGGTCAAGGTGAACGTCGCCCGGGTGCTGGAGCGGGAGCTGGCCCGGCCGTCGTGGCGGCGCGAGCACGTCGCGATGGGCACCAACACCGACCCCTACCAACGGGCGGAGGGCCGCTACCGGCTGATGCCGGGGGTGATCGGCGCGCTGGCCCGCTCCGGCACGCCGTTCTCCGTCCTGACCAAGGGCACCGTGCTGGGCCGGGACCTGCCGCAGCTCGCGGCCGCGAACGCCGACGTGCGCGTCGGCACCGGGGTGTCGGTCGCGCTGCTGGACCGGGAGCTGCAGTCGCACCTGGAGCCGGGCACGCCGAGCCCGCGGGCCCGGCTCGACCTGGTCCGCCGGATCACCGACGCCGGCCTGCCCTGCGGGGTCATGGTGGCCCCGGTGCTGCCCTGGCTGACCGACTCCACCGAGGCCCTCGACGCACTGCTGGGCGAGATCGCCGCTGCCGGGGCGAGCCGGGCCACGGTCCTCGCGCTGCACCTGCGCCCCGGGACCCGGGAGTGGTTCCTGGCCTGGCTGGGGCGGACCCAGCCCGTGCTGCTGCCGCGCTACGAGCGGCTCTACCGCGGCGGGTCCTACGCCACACCGGACTACCGCAGGGCCCTGGCCCGGCGGGTCTCCCCGCTGCTGGCCCGGCACGGCCTGGACCGGCCCGAACCGAACCCGCGGGACCCGGGGTGGACCCGGCAGCCGGTCGCGCCGGTGCGGCCACCGGACCCGGACGCGGGGCAGCTGAGCCTGCTGTGAGGCGGCGCCGGAAACCTGGTGGCAGGCGGCCCGGGCGGTGCCGATAGCCTTGACCGCCGTGATGCGAACCCACCCCGTCGGCGCCCTGCGTGCCGAGAACGCCGGCCAGACCGTGACCCTCGCCGGATGGGTGGCCCGCCGCCGCGATCACGGTGGCGTGATCTTCATCGACCTGCGGGACCGCTCCGGATCGGCCCAGGTGGTGTTCCGTGAGGGCGAGATGGCCGAGCGGGCGCACCGGCTGCGCTCCGAGTTCTGCATCCAGGTCGTCGGCGAGGTCGTCCGCCGGCCCGCGGGCAACGAGAACGCCGACCTGCCGACCGGCGACATCGAGGTCACGGTCACCGGGCTGACCGTGCTGTCGGAGTCCGCGCCGCTGCCGTTCCCGATCGACGAGCACACCGGCGTCGGCGAGGAGATCCGGCTCACCCACCGCTACCTCGACCTGCGCCGTCCCGGGCCGGCCGCGGCGATGAAGCTGCGCAGCGACGTGAACAAGGCCGCCCGCGACGTGCTCGCCGCCGAGGACTTCATCGAGGTCGAGACGCCGACCCTGACCCGGTCGACCCCGGAGGGCGCGCGCGACTTCGTCGTCCCGGCCCGGCTGCGCCCCGGCTCCTGGTACGCGCTGCCGCAGAGCCCGCAGCTGTTCAAGCAGCTGCTGATGGTCGGCGGGCTGGAGCGGTACTACCAGATCGCGCGCTGCTACCGGGACGAGGACTTCCGCGCCGACCGGCAGCCGGAGTTCACCCAGCTCGACATCGAGATGAGCTTCGTCGAGCAGGACGACGTCATCGCGCTGGCCGAGAAGGTGCTGGTCGCGCTGTGGAAGCTCGTCGGCTACGACGTGCCCACCCCGATCCGCCGGATGCCCTACGCCGAGGCGATGGCCCGCTACGGCTCGGACAAGCCCGACCTGCGGTTCGACATCGAGCTCACCGAGCTCACGTCCTACTTCGCGGGCACCGGGTTCCGGGTCTTCCAGAACCCCTACGTCGGCGCCGTCGTCATGCCGGGTGGGGCGTCGCAGCCCCGCAAGGTGCTCGACGGCTGGCAGGAGTGGGCCAAGCAGCGTGGCGCCCGCGGCCTGGCCTACGTGCTGATCGGCGAGGACGGGCAGGTCGACGAGCGCGGCCCCGTCGTCAAGAACCTGTCCGAGGCCGAGCGGTCCGGACTGGCCGAGGCCGTCGGCGCGAACCCCGGTGACTGCATCTTCTTCGCCGCGGGCACGCCGAGCGAGGCCCGCGCGCTGCTCGGTGCCGCCCGGGGTGAGATCGCGCGGCGCATCGGTGCGATCGACGAGTCGGCCTGGTCGTTCGTCTGGATCGTCGACGCCCCGCTGTTCGAGTCGGCCGCCGACACCGACGACGTCGCCGTCGGCGGCGGTGCGTGGACCGCGCTGCACCACGCGTTCACCTCGCCGACCCCGGAGTGGATCGACAGCTTCGAGAAGGACCCGGGCAACGCGCTGGCCTACGCCTACGACATCGTCTGCAACGGCAACGAGATCGGTGGCGGCTCGATCCGTATCCACTCGGCCGAGGTGCAGAAGCGGGTCTTCGAGGTCATGGGTCTGTCCGCGGAGGAGGCGCAGGAGAAGTTCGGCTTCCTGCTCGACGCCTTCGCCTACGGTCCGCCGCCGCACGGCGGGATCGCGTTCGGCTGGGACCGGATCACCGCGCTGCTCGCCGGCGTCGACTCGATCCGCGAGGTCATCGCCTTCCCGAAGACCGGCGGCGGGTTCGACCCGCTGACCCAGGCACCCGCTCCGATCACCGCCGCCCAGCGCAAGGAGGCCGGCGTCGACGCGAAGCCCGCCGCGGCCGCGCCAGGGGGTTCCGTGCCCGGCCCGCCGTCCGAGACCGGCGGCGGCGCCCCGGAGAAGCCCGGCCCGGCCGCGTAGGTGCTGCACCTGCGGGTGGTCTGTCCACCCGGACGGACCGCCGACGTCCGCACCGTCCTCGACGCCGAACCCGGGGTGGCCCACCTGGTGGTCCACCCCGGGGTGGCGGTGCACCCGGTCGGTGACCTGGTCGAGGCCGACGTCGCCCGGGAGTGCGCCGACGACCTACTGGGCAGGCTGTCCGATCTCGGCGTCGACCACGACGGCGGCATCACCCTCGAACAGCTCGACACGGTGCTGTCCGACCGGGCCGACGCCGCCGAGGAGGCCGCCCCGGGGGACGGCGCCGACGCCGTCGTCTGGGACGAGCTGATCCAGCGCACCGGCGAGGAGTCGCGGCTGTCGGGGACGTTCCTGACCTTCCTCACCATCGCCTGCCTGCTCGCCGCCGTCGGCGCGGTCACCGACTCGCCGGTCACCGTGGTCGGGGCGATGGTGCTGGGCCCGGAGTTCGGCCCGATGGCCGCGATGGCGGTCGGGCTGGTGCTGCGCCGTCGCGACCTGGTCTCGCGCGGCGCGCTCGCGCTCGCCGTGGGGTTCCCGCTGGCGATGGCCGTCACCGCCGTCGCGACCCTGGTGTTCGACCTGCTCGGCTGGTTGTCCTCGGCCGGGCTCGACAGCCTCGAGCAGATGGACTTCATCTACGAGGTGGGGCCGTTCTCGCTGGTCGTCGCCGTGCTCGCCGGGGCGGCCGGGATGCTGTCGCTGACCTCGGCGCGGTCGTCGGCGATGGTCGGCGTGGTCATCTCGGTGACGACCGTCCCCGCCGCCGCCTACGCCTCGGTCGCGGTGATCGAGGGACGCTGGAACGAGGCGGCACTGTCGGCGCTGCAGCTGGGGGTCAACCTGGTGGGCGCGATCGGCGCGGCAGCCGCGGTGCTGGCGTTCGCCCGGCGCGGGTCGCGACGTCGGGGCGCGGACCGCGCGCTCTCCGAAGGGTAGGGTCGCCTTCGATGACCGATCCGCAGTCGACTCCGGGCGCGGTCGCGGCGGTGGCCGGGGCCGCGCGGCTGCTGTCGCGGCGGGCCGGCTCGGAGGTCGAGCTGTACGAGCCCGAGGACCTCGGCGGCAGCGGCCGCTCGGTCGTCGCCCGGGCGCGGATGGCGAAGAACCCGTTCTCCGACCGGCGCAGCGTCGTCGTGAAGCACTACGCGCCGCCCGAGGACGGCTCGGCCGGCGCGGACCTCGTGTCGGACCCGTTCCGCTACGAGGTCGCGTCCTGCCAGCTGTTCACCGCGCTGCCCAGCGACGTCCGGCCCAGCCCGGTGATCATCGCGCACGACCCCGAGCAGCGGCTGCTCGTCCTGGAGGACCTCGGCCGCAGCCTGACCCTGGCCGACAAGCTCTTCGGCCCGGACGCCCACGCCGCCCGCACCTGCTTGCTCGGCTGGGCCCGCGGCCTGGGCCGGATGCAGGCCGCGACCGCCGGGCGGGAGGGCGACTTCGGCGCGCTGCTGCGCCGGCTGGGGGAGAAGGCACGCCGGGACCCGGTCGCCGACCAGGCCCGCGCCGCGCTGGCCGGGCTGCCGGAGCTGCTGGCCGGGATCCTGGGGGTCGAGGTGCCGGAGCTGGCGTCGTGGGAGGCCCAGGGCGGGGTGCGCCTGCTCGGCGGCACCGGGTTCCGCGCGTTCAGCCCGTCCGACACCTGCCCGGACAACAACCTGGTCACCAGCCGCGGGGTGCGGTTCGTCGACTTCGAGTGGGGCTGCTTCCGCGACGTCGTCCTCGACGCCGCCTACGTGCGGGTGCCCTTCCCCGGCTGCTCGTCGAGCTTCGCCCTGCCCGACGCCGTCGCCGACGCCATGCTCGACGCCTGGCGGGCCGAGGTCGCTCCGGTGTGGCCCGAGCTGGACGACCCGGAGCTGCTGGAGTCGCGCCTCGCCGACGCCCAGGTGCTGTGGGTGTGGTGGTCGACCTGGCGGCTGCTGCCGCGGGTGCCCGAGCGCGACGGGCCGATCGGCCCCGACGCCGGCCGGTCCCCCCGGATCTCCACGGCACTGCGGCACTACTGGCGACGCCTCGGTGTCACCGCGGAGGCGACGGCCCGACCCGGCACGGCCGCGCTGGCCGACGCCGTGGTGACCGCGCTGGACACCCGTTTCCCGGACGCGTCGTCGACGCTGCCACTGTTCCCCGCCTTCCGTGGTGGCGACTGGTAGGGGTCTGCACGACAGCGCTGCCCCGAGAGTTCCCGCGTCGGTACGAGACGCGTCACCGGTTGCACACGGAAACGGTGGCTGCGGCGGTGAGGGTGTCGGCGTGTCCCCGATGACCGCGCGCCCGTCCGTCGTCGATCCGGTCCTGCGCTCCGTCCGTCCCGTCGCCGCACCGCGTGCGACCGGGCGGCCCGTCCGGCACCTCGTACTGCTGGGCGACTCCACCGCCGTCGGGCTGGGGGATCCCCTGCCGGGCGGTGGCTGGCGCGGTGTCGGCCCACTGCTGCGCGACGCCCTCGACGATCCCGCCCGCCCCGGCTCGGTCCGGCTGGACAACCACGCCCGGACCGGGGCGCGGATGGCCGACGCCCGGCACGGGCAGGTGCCCGTGGCCGCGGCGTCGGGGCCCGACGTGGTCGTGCTGTGTGTCGGGATGAACGACACCCTCCGCTCCGACTTCGACCCGGCCGGGATCCGGCGGGACTGCGCGGAGTCGCTGGAGCTGCTGCTGGGGGCCGGGGCGACCGTGCTGCTGCTCCGCTTCCACGACCACACCCGCGTCTGGCCGCTGCCGGGCCTGTTGCAGCGGGCGCTCGCCGCCCGGATCTCCGCTCTGAACGGGGCCGTCGACGGGGCGGTGGCCGACGCCGTCGCCGCGACGGGACGGTCCGCCGTCGGGATCCTCGACCTGGACACCGCCGGCAGCTACGACCCGGCGGCGTGGAGCGTGGACCGGTTGCACCCGTCCGAGCTGGGTCACCGACTGCTGGCGCGTGGTTTCGCCGGGCTGCTCGGCGCCGCGGGGTTCGCGGTACCGGGGGAGGTCGGGCTCGACGCCGCCGGTGGCCGGGAGGTGACGGCCTGGCAGCGGGGGGCGTGGCTGGTGGTGCAGGGCGTGCCGTGGCTCGTGCGGCGGGGCCGGGACCTCGGGCCGGTGATGGTGCGCGGCCTGGTGGAGGGTGCGCGGGTGCGCAGGGTCTCGGCCTGACCCGTGCCCCGGCGACCGTCGGCCACCGTAGGAGCCGGGGAGCCCCGCTACAGGCGTCGCAGGAAGTTCCCGATCCGCTCCACGGCCTGCTCCAGCTGCGGCAGCGCCGTCGCGTACGAGCAGCGGATGTGCCCCTCCCCGGGCGGCCCGAACACGCTGCCCGGGACGACGGCGACCGACTCCTCCCGCAGCAGCCGCTCGGCGAAGGTCTCCGAGTCGAGGCCGGAGGCGCGGATCGAGGGGAACGCGTAGAACGCGCCCGCGGGCTCCGGGCAGTCCAGCCCGGCCTCGCGCAGCCCCTTCACGAACACCCGTCGGCGACGGTCGTAGTCGGCCACCATCTCCGCGACGTCGCCCTCCGCGCTGGTCAGCGCCTCCACCGCGGCGATCTGCGAGACGTGCGGCGCACACAGCATCGTGTACTGGTGCACCCGCAGGCACAGCTCGGCGATCGGCTCCGGCGCGGCGAGCCAGCCGACCCGCCACCCCGTCATCGCCTGGGCCTTGGAGAACCCGCCCAGGACCACCGTCCGTTCCCGCGCACCGGGGACCGCACCCAGGCAGGTGTGGGTGCCGACGTAGGTGAGACGGTCGTAGATCTCGTCGGAGAGCAGGTACAGGTCGTGCCGCTCGGCCAGCGCGACGAGTTCGCGCAGCACCTCGGGCGGCTGCACCGCGCCGGTCGGGTTGGCCGGCGAGCCGATCAGGATCGCCTTCGTCCGCGGGGTGACCGCGGCCTCGACCGCGGCGATGTCGATGGCGAACCCGTCCTCGGCGTGGGTCGGCACCCCGACCGGGACACCCCCCGCGAACGCGACGCACGGCTGGTAGGCGACGTAGCAGGGCTCCGGGACGATGACCTCCTCGCCCGGGTTCAGCAGCACCCGGAACGCCAGGTCGAGCCCCTCGGACACCCCGGTCGTCACCAGGCACTCGGTGGCGGGGTCGTAGTGGGCGTCGTAGCGCGACGCCAGGTCCGCGCACACCAGCTCACGCAGCTTCGGCAGGCCCGCGTTGCCGGTGTAGGTGGTGTAGCCGCGCTCCAGGGCGTAGATGTCGGCCTCGCGGATCCGCCACGGCGTCACGAAGTCGGGTTCACCGACACCGAGGGAGATGACGTCGTCCATCTCGGCGGCGATGTCGAAGAACCGCCGGATCCCCGACGGCGGGATCGCCGAGATCGTCGTGTTGAGCGGCTTCACGGGGTCACCGGCAGCCGGTGGTCGGGCTCCGGCTCGGCGAAGGAGTCGCCGTCGCGCTTGTGCGTGGCCAGCACGAAGTGCGTGGCGGTCGAGCGGACCCGGTCGATCGTGGACAGCTTCTGGGACACGAAGTCGCTGACCGCGCGGATGTCCGGGCCGACGACCGTGCAGCGCAGGTCGTGCCCACCGGAGACGAGGTAGCAGTCGCGGACCTCGTCGAAGCGGGAGATGCGGGCCGCGACGTCGTCGAACCCGACCCCACGGGCCGGGGCCACCGAGACGTCGATGAACGCCGTCACCTGCGCACCGGCGCGGCCCGCGCCGGGGTGGCCGTCGCCGCCGTCCTCGTACCGGGCCCAGTCCACGACGGCCTTGTGCCTGCGGATCACCCCGGAGCGTTCCCACTCCGCGATCCGGACGTCGACCTCGTCCCGGGTCAGACCCAGCATGGTGGCGACGGTGTCGTGGCTCAACGACGCGTCACGTTCGAGCAACTCGAGGATCTCGCGCACGGCGTGACCCTACGACGACCGCCCGTCGTCGCGCCGCGGGCCGGGCGGGTCGGTGGTGGCCCGCTCCGTCCGACCGGTCAGGCCGCGCGCGGCAGCGGGGCAGCGACGCCCGCAGCGACGGCGCCGCGGGCCGGGTCGAGCAGCCCGCACTCCAGGTCGACGAGGTGCAGCCGCGTGCACGGACCGCACACGTACACCGTGCCGGCCCGGCCGTGGTGGCTGCTCCACGCGAGTCCGCGGACGTCGGCGGGGGTGCGCGGACGAGAGCAGAGCGGGCAACTCGGGATCGTGTCCATGCCCTGTGAGCGTGCACGGGATCTGTTGCGAGGCGGTGACACCGCGCGTCCGCGGCGTTGCGTTCCGGCGACGATCCGGGGTCGGAGATGATCACGGTGCGTACGCGACGGTCACGAATCGGGGGCGAGCCGGTGAATTCGGCGCCGCCGCACCCGGTCCGCAACTAGGGTCCGCGCGCATGAGCAGCAACGAACCGCCGCGGGGCGAGGACCCGGAGGCCGGTCCCGGGGGAGCCGCGACGCCCGGGGGCGCCCAGGAGCCCGGCCACGCGGCCGGGAGCGGCGACCGGCCGGACACGCCGGAGGGTGGGCAGTACGGCCAGGCTCCCCACGGGCAGGACCCCGGCACGCAGCACGGGCAGCCGGGCCAGCAGTACGGGCAGGACCCGGGGCAGCAGTACGGCCAGCCCGGGCAGTACGGCCAGCCCGGGCAGTACGGCCAGCCGGGGCAGTACGGCCAGCCGGGGCAGCAGTACGGGCAGCAGCCGTACCCCGGCCAGTACCCCGGCGCGGGCCAGCCCTACGGCGGCCAGCAGCCCGGGACCCCGTACCCCGGCCAGTACCCCGGGGCCGGGCAGCAGTACCCCGCCCAGTACCCGACCGGCCAGCAGTACGGCGGTCCGTCCCCCCAGGGCGGCTACGGCCAGCCCGCCTACCCCGCCGGTGGCGCCCCGCCCAGCGGCACCTCCCCGGATCCGCTGGTGCCGTTCTCCTTCGGCGACTGGTTCTCCAAGATCGTCGGCGTGCTGCGGCGGAGCTGGAAGCCGCTGCTGGTCATCAACCTGATCGTGCTGATCCCGACCGCGATCCTCAGCGGCCTCAGCTACGTCCTCGGCGGGAGCACGCAGTCGTCGTTCGACCCCGTCGACCTCGACCTCAGCACCGGCGTCGTGGCGGGCCTCGGCCTGACCACCCTGCTCCTGGCCGTGGTCACCCTCGTGCTGTCGGCTCTCGGCTACGCGGCGTCGGTGTTCGTCGTCGTGCGCGACGCGGCCCAGCGCCCGTGGAACCAGGACCAGGTCATCGCGTTCGCGAAGAACCGCGCACTCCCGGTGATCGGCTGGTCGCTGCTCGCCGGGCTGCTGGTCGTCATCGGGTTGTTCCTGCTCGTCATCCCGGGCATCTACCTCGGCGTGGTGTTCACGGGTGCGCTGACGGGGTCGTGGTGATCGAGCGGGCCGGGATCGGCCGGGCGTTCACCCTGGTCAACCCGCGGTTCTTCCCCGTACTCGGCCGGCTGGTGGTCTTCTTCCTGATCGCGATCGTGTACTCGTCGATCCTCACGCTGGTGATCGTCGCGCCGCTGACGTTCCTCAGCCCCGTCCTGGGCGAGGTCGTGGGAACCCTGCTGCAGCTGCCGCTGCAGATCGCCAGTGTCGTCGCCATGATCGTCACCTACGCGGAGTGCCGCTTCCACGAGCACAACCCGGTGCACACCCCCGTCCTCGCCGACGAGATCGACCGCGCCTGAGGCGCCCGTCCCCCGGGGCCGGTGTCCTGGCAGGCTGGATGCGATGAGCACCGACGGCCTGTTCGACATCGACCCGGGGGGCGACGAGCGCGACACCGGTGACGGTGACGCCGTCCGCCCCGACGCGCCGCTCGCCGCCCGGATGCGTCCGCGCACCCTCGACGAGGTCGTCGGCCAGGCCGACCTGCTCAAGCCCGGCGCCCCGCTGCGCCGCCTCCTGGACGGCGGTGCCGCGGCGTCGGTGCTGCTCTACGGCCCGCCCGGTACGGGCAAGACCACCCTCGCCCGGCTGATGGCCGGGGCCGGGGGAGCGGAGCGGCACTTCGTCGCCCTGTCGGCGCTCTCGGCCGGGGTGAAGGAGCTGCGGGCGGTCATCGAGGAGGCGCGCCGGCGTCGCGACCGCAGCGGCACGACCACGGTGCTGTTCATCGACGAGGTCCACCGCTTCTCCCGCACCCAGCAGGACGCCCTGCTCGGCGCGGTCGAGGACCGGCTCGTCCTGCTCGTCGCCGCGACCACCGAGAACCCGTCGTTCTCCGTCGTGTCCCCGCTGCTGTCCCGCTCCCTGGTGCTGCAGCTGCAGTCCCTCGGTGAGGAGGACGTGCGCACCCTGCTCCGTCGCGCCGTCACCTCCGAGCGCGGCCTGAACGCGACCGTGGAGCTCGCCGAGGACGGCGAGGAGGCACTGGTCCGGCTGTCCGCGGGCGACGGGCGCCGCGCGCTCACCGCGCTGGAGGCGGCCGCCGACGGTGTCCTCGGCGCCGGCGGCGACCCGGTGATCGACCTCGCCGCCGTCGAGCGCGCCGTCACCGAGGTCGCCGTGCGCTACGACCGCGCCGGCGACCAGCACTACGACGTCATCAGCGCGTTCATCAAGTCCATCCGCGGCTCCGACCCCGACGCCGCCCTGCACTACCTGGCCCGGATGCTCGTCGCGGGGGAGGACGCCCGCTTCATCGCACGCCGGCTGATGATCCACGCCTCGGAGGACGTCGGGCTGGCCGACCCGACCGCGCTGCCCGCCGCCACCGCGGCCGCCCAGGTCGTGCAGCTCGTCGGGATGCCCGAGGCGCGGATCGCGCTCGCCCAGGTCACCGTGCACCTGGCGACCGCGCCCAAGTCGAACGCCGTGATCACCGCGATCGACGCCGCGATGGCCGACGTCCGCTCCGGCAAGGTCGGCGGGGTGCCCCCGCACCTGCGCGACGGCCATTACGCCGGCGCGCAGAAGCTGGGCAACGCCGTCGGCTACCGCTACCCGCACGACGACCCCGACGGCGTCCTGCGCCAGCAGTACCCGCCCGACGACGTCGTCGGCGTCGACTACTACGCGCCGTCCGGGCGTGGGCACGAACGCGTCCTGGCCGAGCGCCTGCCGAAGCTGCGGCGTGTCGTGCGCGGTACCCGGGACTGAGCCCGGATCAGCCGGTGCGCAGGGTCAGCCCGAGCGCTCCGGTCGCGGTGCGGATCGGGGTGAAGTAGCTGGTGCAGTTGCCGTCGCCGCCGGCACCGGTGTGCACGCCCTGGGCCTGCCCGGACGAGGTGATGTAGGGGGCGCCGGAGTCGCCCTCCTGGGCGCACGCCGCCACCGAGGTCAGCCCGGACTGGCTCTGGCCCTCGAAGTTCACCGTCATGTCGGTGCGCTGGATCGTGCCGCAGGACCGCCCGCTGGTGGAGCCGTAGAGACAGACCGAGGAGCCGACGGGCGCCGGACGGCTGCCGGCGACCCGGATGCCCGACACCGTCGCCGAGACGCTGCCCGGACCGACCGCGATCGCCCCGACGTCGACCCCGCCGCCCGCGGTCTCGACCTCCGAGCCGATCGTCGAGCCGTCGGCGGCGTACCAGGACGACGAGTTCCGGGTGCAGTGTCCGGCGGTGATCAGCCAGTCGCTGCTGCCGTCCGAGGCGGCGAACCCGGCCGTGCAGCGGCGGGCCCCGTCGGTGATGGTGTCGCCCCCGCCGACCGCCTGCCGGTGCGCCGGCGCCGCGACCCGCTCCACCCGCACCGCGGACGGGTCGAGCCCACCGGTCAGGCGCGCGGCCAGCGCGTCGGCACCCGGGCCGTCGACGACGCTCAGCACGACCTGCTCGGTGCGGGGGTCGACGCCGTAGGAGTCCAGACCTCCGGGCATCCCGGTCGCGGTGCGCGCGGCCAGCGCCGACAGCACCGCGGCCGGGTCGCGGCGCGGCTCGTCGCGCACCACCGGCGTCGCGCCGAGCGCGGTGATCAGCGGGGCGGTCCCGGCGTCCCAGGTGCCCACCATCAGCCGGTCGCCGGCCAGCCACGTCCCGGCCAGTGCGGGCCCGAGTGCCTCGGTCACCGCGGGCACCAGCGCTGCGGCCGCGTCCTCGCCGACCGTGACCGGAGGCAGCCCGGGCGCCGCGGTCGCCGGCACGGCCACCGCCACACCGATCGCGACGGTGCCGAGAGCGGCGAGCAGGAGACGGTGCGGGCGACGCAGAGGCACGAGCGTTCCTTCGAGCGGGCGGAGCGTGACACCCGGCCCAACGACGCTGCCCCGCACGGGTCACGACCCGAAGACAGATGACACCCCACTGTGAGAGGGGGGGCGTCCGTCCGTGCCCGGGCCACCCCCGACAGGACCAAGGTCCTTACTGGGCGTCGATATATACCGCAAATTGTGCATATTGATTGACCCCGAACGGGTGCACAACGAGGGTTGAACGCAGGCCGGGGCGCGGCCGGGCGGACCTGCCGGCAGCGCCGACCACCACCGGCGGAGACAGCGCGACAGTCGCACCGCCCGACCTCTCCCGGGGTCGGAC
The DNA here is from genome assembly GCF_008369905.1 of Pseudonocardia sp. EV170527-09. Classification (NCBI taxonomy): domain Bacteria; kingdom Bacillati; phylum Actinomycetota; class Actinomycetes; order Pseudonocardiales; family Pseudonocardiaceae; genus Pseudonocardia; species Pseudonocardia sp. EV170527-09. The sequence goes on along the minus strand of NZ_VRMC01000058.1, from coordinate 17,889 downwards.
GGGCGGTGCCGGCGCCTGACGCGCCCCCTGGGCGCGACCGAGGAGAGCTGGGTAGATGCACGACGGACCCGTGGCCATCGCGAGCGCACCCGACGACACCGCACCCGACGACACCGTGGAGGAGACCGACCCCGGGCAGGCGCCGGACCTGCTCCCGCCGGAGATGCTGGCCGCTGCGGTCGCCGGCGACGAGCGCGCCGTCGCACTGCTCCTGGCCAAGGTGCATCCGCAGGTGGCGCGCTTCTGCCGCGCCCGGCTGGGCCGGCGCGAGACCGTCCTCGGCTGCGCCGACGACGTCGCGCAGGACGTCTGCATGGCCGTGCTCTCCGTACTGCCGGACTACCGGCCCTCGGGCATGTCGTTCCGCGCGTTCGTGTTCGGCATCGCCCGGCACAAGGTCGCCGACGCGTTCCGGGCGATGGCCCGCAACCGCTGCGACGCCGTCGAGGAGGTCCCCGAGCGGTTCAGCCGCGAGGAGGACCCGGAGCAGTTCGTGCTCCACGCCGAGCGCAACGACCGCCTGTCCGACCTCATGGGCCTGCTCGGCCCGCGCCAGGTCGAGATCCTCACGTTGCGCATCGCGGTCGGGCTCACCGCCGAGGAGACCTCCGACGTGCTCGGCTCCACCCCGGGTGCGGTCCGCGTCGCCCAGCACCGCGCGCTGCAGCGGCTGCGCCGCGAGCTGGAGGACCGCGCGTCCCACCGGGCGGGTGCCCGGGTCGTCGCTGTCCCCGCCCCGCGGGCCCCTGTCCGCGCCCCCGGGGCCCTCGTTCCCGGGGTCCCCGCGCCGCGGCCCCCACTCGACGCCCCGCTGCCGGTCGCGGTCTGACCGGGGCGTGACGGCGGGCCCGCCGTGCTCCCCGGTCGACCCCCCGGACCGGGAGCACGGCGTGGCCCGCAGGCGGCTGGTGCCGGTGCGCTCGGGCGCGCACCGGCACCGGCCGTCGCTGCTGCGGGTGCCGGTAACCTGGCACGACCGGCCTCCCGCGGCGTCCCCACGCCGCGCGGCCTACGGTGTGGCGCGGGCGCAGGGCGCCCGCCCCGTCGCCGACCCGTCGCCAGCCGTACCCGTCACGAGAGACCCACCGGTGCAGACCCACGAGATCGTCCGTCGTTTCACCGCCCACTTCGAGAGCAACGGGCACACGCCCGTCCCCAGCGCCTCGCTGATCCTCGAGGACCCGCAGCTGCTGTTCGTCAACGCGGGCATGGTGCAGTTCAAGCCGTACTTCCTCGGCGACGTCCCCGCGCCCTACCCGCGCGCCACGTCGATCCAGAAGTGCGTCCGCACGCCGGACATCGACGAGGTCGGCAAGACCACCCGGCACACCACGTTCTTCCAGATGGCCGGGAACTTCTCCTTCGGCGACTACTTCAAGCGCGGCGCCATCGAGTCCGCCTGGTCGCTGATCACCCGCAGCCAGGACGAGGGCGGCTACGGCTTCGACCCGGAGATCATCTGGGTCACCGTCTACCACGACGACGACGAGGCCATCGCGCTCTGGAAGGAGATCGCGGGCCTGCCCGAGGAGCGCATCCAGCGCCGCGGCGGCGACGACAACTACTGGGACATGGGCGTCCCCGGCCCCGGCGGACCCTGCTCGGAGATCTACGTCGACCGCGGCCCGGAGTTCGGCGCCGAGGGCGGCCCCGAAGCCGACGAGGACCGGTACCTCGAGATCTGGAACCTCGTCTTCATGCAGGACGAGCGCGGCGAGCTGTCCCCGAAGAAGGGGCACCCGCCGATCGGCACGCTGCCGCACAAGAACATCGACACCGGGATGGGCGTCGAGCGGGTCGCCTTCCTGCTGCAGGGTGTCAACAACGTCTACGAGACCGACCTCGTCCGCCCGGTGATCGCCAAGGCCGAGCAGCTCTCGGGCCGCCGCTACGGCGAGAACGAGGCCGACGACGTCCGCTTCCGTGTCATCGCCGACCACGCCCGGTCCTCGATGATGATCGTCGGTGACGGCGTCACCCCGGGCAACGAGGGCCGCGGCTACGTGCTGCGACGCCTGCTGCGCCGCATCGTGCGCTCCGCCCGGCTGCTCGGCGTCACCGGTCCCTGCCTGGGAGAGTTCGCCGAGGTCGTGCGCGAGACCATGTCGCCCACCTACCCCGAGCTCACCGCCGACTTCGAGCGCATCTCCGCGGTCATCCGGGCCGAGGAGGACACCTTCCGCGCCACGCTGACCGCCGGCGAGCGGATCTTCGAGGGCGCGGTGTCGAAGGCTCGCTCCGCCGGCAGCGACACCCTGCCCGGTGACCAGGCGTTCGCGCTGCACGACACCTACGGCTTCCCGATCGACCTGACGCTGGAGATGGCCGCCGAGGCCGGGCTCACCGTCGACCGGGAGCGGTTCACCGCGCTGATGGACGAGCAGCGCTCGCGGGCCAAGGCCGACGCCGCCGGGCGCAAGGTCGGCTTCGTCGACGCCTCGGTGTACCGCGCCGTCCTCGACACCCACGGCGCCACCGACTTCACCGGGTACCAGACGCTGCGGTCCGAGGCCCGGGTCGTCGGGCTGCTGCGCGACGGCGCCACCGTGCCCGCGGCCGAGGAGGGCGAGCAGGTCGAGGTGCTGCTCGACCGCACCCCGTTCTACGCCGAGGCCGGCGGCCAGCAGGCCGACACCGGTGTGCTGCGCGGTGCGTCGTTCGAGGTCCGGGTGGACGACGTCCAGTCGCCGGTGGCCGGGCTGCGGGTGCACCGCGGCGTCGTCACCGCCGGCACCGTGACCCTCGACGCCGAGGTCGTCGCCGATGTCGACCGCACCCGCCGGTCCGCGATCTCGCGTGCCCACACCGCCACCCACCTCGTGCACGCCGGGGTCCGCGGGGCGCTGGGCAGCGCCGCCGCGCAGGCCGGGTCGCTCAACGCCCCGGGCCGGCTGCGGTTCGACTTCACCTCCCCGACCGGGGCCGTGCCGCCCGCGGCGCTGGTCGAGATCGAGGAGGAGGTGAACTCGGTCCTGCAGGAGGACCGGGAGATCCAGACGTACGAGACGTCCATCGACGAGGCCCGCACGCTCGGCGCCATGATGCTGTTCGGCGAGAAGTACGGCGACCGCGTGCGCGTGGTCGACATGGGCGACTACTCGCGTGAGCTGTGCGGTGGCACCCACGTGGGGCGCACCGGCGAGCTCGGCCTGGTTCGGGTGCTGTCCGAGGCCTCCATCGGATCCGGGGTGCGCCGGGTCGAGGCGCTGGTGGGCCTGGACGCCTTCAAGCACGCCACGACCGAGCACCTGCTGGTCAACCAGCTCGCCGACCAGCTCAAGGCCCGCCCGGAGGAGCTGCCGGAACGGATCAACGGGATCGTCGAGCGGCTGCGGACCGCCGAGCGGGACCTGGAGAAGCACCGCGCCGACGCCGTCCTGGCCTCGGCCGGGGCGCTGGCCGAGCGGGCGGAGGACCTCGACGGCACCGCGCTCGTCGCCGTCACCGCCCCGGAGGGGGTGACCGGCAACGACCTGCGGACCCTCGCCGCCGACGTGCGCGGCAAGCTGGGCGACCGGCCCGGCGTGGTCGTGCTGTTCGGCGTCGACGGGGAGAAGGTGTCGTTCGTCGTCGCCACCACGAAGGCGGCCCGGGACAACGGGGTCGCCGCCGGGAAGCTGATCGGCGAGTTCGCCCCGGCGGTCGGCGGGCGCGGCGGCGGCAAGCCCGACCTCGCCCAGGGTGGCGGCACCGACCCGGCCGGGATCGACGCCGCGGTGCAGAGGCTGCGCACCGCGCTGCGTCCGTGACCCCGGTCCGCGGGCGGCGCCTGGGCATCGACGTCGGCGCCGTCCGCGTCGGCGTCGCGATGTGCGACCCGGACGGGATCCTCGCGACCCCGGTCGAGACCGTCGCGCGCGACGCCGAGGGCGGAGCCGACGTGCGCCGGATCGCCGAGCTGGTGGCCGAGCACGACGTCGTCGGGATCGTGCTCGGGCTGCCCCGGAACCTGCGCGGCGAGGACGGCCCGGCCGCCGTCGCCGCGCGGGAGTTCGCCGCCGCGCTGGAGGCGGGTCTCGCCGCCGCCGGCTGCGCAGTCCCGGTCGAGCTCACCGACGAGCGGATGACCACCGTCGTCGCGACCCGGCAGCTCGCCGGGCGCGGCGTGCGCGGCCGGAAGCAACGCTCCGTGATCGACCAGCAGGCCGCCGTCGCCATCCTGCAGGGCTGGCTGGATACCACCCGCGGCGGCTGATCACCGCCACCGGGGGTGACCACCGGGCGGGCGCCGGGCCGTTACCCTCGTGCCCGTGACCGGCGCCGGCGAGTACGACGTGACGTCCCGGGGCCCGGTGTGAGCACGACCGCGAGCCCCGTGCGGCACCGTCCGACCCCGGTGCACTTCCGGCGGCGGCGGCTCGCGCTGCTGGGGTCGGCGCTGCTGGCCGGTGCGGTGCTCGTCGCGGTGGGTCTGTACCTGCGCGGCGCCGACGACTACTCCGGTTCCGGCAGCGGCTCGGTGGTGGTGCGCGTCGAGTCCGGCGACTCCACCAGCGCGATCGGGGACACCCTGGTCGGGTTGGACGTGGTGAAGTCCCGGGCGGCCTTCGTCGAGGCCGCCGCCGAGGAGCCCGGCATCCAGCGGGTCCAGCCCGGCTACTACGAGCTCCGCTCACAGATGTCCGGCGACTCCGCGGTGGAAGCGCTGCTCGACCCGGAGCGGCGCGTCGGGTTCTTCGACGTCAAGGGCGGCGTCCAGCTCGACGACACCCGCGCCCCGGACGGCACCGTCTCCCCGGGTGTGCTGTCCCAGATCTCCCGTGCCACCTGTCTCGGCGCCGCCGACGGCGACCCCACCTGCACGAGCGTCGACGCCCTGCGCACCGCGATGGCCGACGCCGACCCGGCCGCGATCGCCGTCCCCGACTGGGCCCGCGCCGGCTACCGGGCCGCGGCGCCCGAGCGCCGGATGGAGGGCCTGGTCGCCCCCGGCCCCTACGACCTGGATCCGCGTGGCTCCCCCGAGCAGGTGCTGCGCCAGGTCCTCACCGCCTCGGCGAAGCGGCTCGACGCCGCCGGGCTGGGCGGCGCGAACTCTTACCGCACCCTCGTGCTCGCCTCGGTCGTGGAGAAGGAGGCGCTCGTCCCCGACATGCCCAAGGTGGCACGGGTGATCGAGAACCGGCTCGCGGCGAACCAGCGCCTGGAGATGGACTCCACCGTCAACTACCCGCTCGACGTGCAGGCGCTGCGCACCACCGCGGAGGCCCGCAACACCCCCGGCCCGTACAACACCTACCTCAACACCGGGCTGCCACCGACGCCCGTCGCCTCGGTGTCCACCGCCGCGCTGGCGGCCGCGGAGAAGCCGGCTGCGGGGCCCTGGCTGTTCTTCGTGCGGTGCACCACCGAGGGCGCCTCCTGCTTCGCCACGACCTACCCCGAGCACCTCGGCAACGTCGACCGCGCCCGCGCCGCCGGAGCGTTCTGACCCGTCACCGGGCGCGCATGCAACCCCGCCCCAACCCGTGACGGCGCTCACCCTCCACCGGTAGGCCGGTCCCGACAACGACGTCAGGCGAGAGGAGCCAGCGATGCGTGCGGTCGTCTACCGGGGACGCGGGGACCTCGACATCACCGACGTGCCCGAGGGCGAGGTGGGTCCCGGCGAGGTCCGGCTCAGGGTCGGGTTCAACGGCATCTGCGGCTCGGACCTGCACGAGTACTACGCGGGGCCGATCTTCATCCCGAACGGGCAGAAGCACCCGCTGACCGGCCGCGAGCTGCCGTTGACCCTCGGCCACGAGTTCTCCGGCACCGTCGCCGAGGTCGGGTCGGGGGTCCGGGGGGTCACCGAGGGCGACCGGGTCGCGGTGATGCCGCTCTACAGCTGCGGGACGTGCTCGCGCTGCGCCGAGGGCCGCGAGAACGTGTGCGCGCAGATCGGCTTCCACGGGCTGATGGCCGACGGCGGCATGGCCGAGTCGACCGTCGTCCCGGCGCACATGCTGCACCCGCTGCCGGAGAACGTGTCGCTGGAGATGGGCGCGCTCGTCGAGCCCATGTCGGTGGCCTACCACGCGGCGAAGCTCGGTGAGGTGGACCCGGGCGGCACCGCCCTGGTGTTCGGCGCCGGGCCGATCGGGATCGGGCTGTGGTTCGCGCTGCGCGGCATGGGCGTGGAGAACGTCCGCGTCGTCGAGCCGTCGGCGACCCGGCGCGGCGCGATCGAGCGGCTCGGCGCCCGGACCCTCGACCCGACCTCCCAGGACGTGCCCGCGATCGTGGCCGACCTGACGAACGGCCGCGGCGCCGACGCCTGCTACGACGCCGCGGGTGTCGCTCCGGCCGTCGCGACGGCGCTGGACACCCTCGGTGCCGGCCGTCCGATGGTCAGCGTCGCGATCTACGAGACGCCCCTGGTGACCCCGCTGCTCGACCTGGTCCTCGGGGAGTCCCGCATCCAGGGCTCGCTCTGCTACACCCACGACGACTACCGGGCGGTGATCGAACTGATGGCGAGCGGCCACTACGACACCACCGGCTGGACGGAGAAGATCGCGATGCGCGACGTCGTCGAGGAGGGCTTCGAGGCGCTGCACGCGGGCCGGAAGATGAAGGTCCTGGTCGACCCGTCCCTGGCCTGACCGGGGGTCCCTGACCGGGGTCACTGCCCCCAGAAGCCCTCCGGCGGCCGGGGTGAGGGGACCGCGCACGCATCGGTGACGACGCCCGCGCCGCGGCCGAGGGCGCGGGTGTGGGCGTCGTCGAGGACCCGGGCCGGGAACGGGTCCCCGGCCGCGCGGCGGGTCACGCCGGGCACCGGGAGCTCCCGGTCCGACGCGGCGAGCACGAGGTTCCCGAACCGGCGACCGTGCAGCACGTCCGGCGCGGCGACGAGTGCGAGCTCGGCGAACGCCGCGCCGGCCGTCGCGATCTGGCCGGGCAGGAACGGCCACGGGGCGCCGTCGCCGAGGTTCGCCACGTGCATCCCGGTCGGCGCGAGCACCCGGCGGACGGCGGTGAGGAACTCCGCCGTCGTCACCTGGGCCGGGGTGCGGGCGCCGGCGAACACGTCGAGGACGACGACGTCGAACGACCCGGGCGCGAACCGGCCCAGGGTGGCGCGTGCCTCCCCGGTGACCACGGCCAGCCCGTCCGCGACGCCGGGGCCCGGCAGCCGGTGCGCGACGAGGGCTGCCAGCTCGGCGTCGAGCTCGACGACGGTCTGGGCCGACCCGGGGCGGGTCGCGGCGACGTAGCGGGCCAGCGTCCAGGCCCCGCCGCCCAGGTGCAGCACCCGCAGCGGTACGGCGGGCGGCGCGGCGAGGTCCACGAGGTGGCCGATCCGGCGGACGTACTCGAACTCGAGGTGCTCGGGGGCGTCGAGGTCGACGTGGGACTGGGCGGTCCCGTCGAGCAGCAACGTCCACGACGACGGCCGCGCCGCGTCCTGCACCAGCTCGGCGACGCCGTGGTCGACCTCGGCGCGGACCACCGCGCCGGCCCGACGGTCGTCCTGCGGCGCACGGGATCCCATTCCGGTCATCCTGCCCCGGCCCGACGAGTTGTCCACAGGCGGGCGATCGGTCGGTCCGGGCGGCGCTCCGGGCCCCAGGATCGGGGTATGAGCCTCGTCGTCCTCGCCGCCGCCCTGGGTCTCGTCGCCGGTGCGGGTACCCGGTACCTGCTGGCCCGGGCGCCCCGCGGGGCGCCGGTACCGGTGCGGTGGTGCGGGCCGGGGACCGCGTCGGGGACGGCACTGTGCTGGGCGGCGGTCGCGCTGGCGGTGCAGACCGGGCGGCTCGACCCGCGGTGGGCGGCGCTGCTCGCGGTGCTGTCCTGGCTGGCCGTGGCCGGGTCGGCGACCGACCTGCTGGTCCGCCGGCTGCCGAACGCGCTCACGGTGCCCGGGCTCGTGCTGGTGCTGGCGGCGCTCGTCCCGGCCGGGGGCTGCGCCGTGCTCCGCGGCCTGGCCGGCGCGGTGCTGCTCGGCGGCGCCTACCTGGTGGTGCACCTGGTCTCGCCGCACGCGATGGGCGGCGGCGACGTGAAGCTGGCCGCCCCGGTGGGAGCCGCGGCCGCCGGGACGGGATGGGCGTTGCTGCCGGTGGTGGCGGTGGGCGCCGCGGTCGCCTCGGCGGTGGTGGCGCTCGTCGTGGTCGCGGCCGGCCGGGCCGGGTGGGGGAGCAGGCTCCCGCACGGGCCGGTGCTGCTCGGTGCCGCCCTGGCCGTCGTCGCCGCGACGGTCGTGGTGCCGTCGGGTGCCGTCGGGGCCGGGTGAGAGGATGGTCGCCGTGCTGCGATGGATCACCGCCGGGGAGTCCCACGGCCCGGCCCTGGTGGGCGTGCTGGAGGGCATGGTCGCCGGTGTCTCGGTCACCACGAAGGAGCTGCAGGCCGAGCTGGCCCGCCGCAAGCTCGGCTACGGCCGCAGCCCACGCATGGCGTTCGAGGCCGACGAGCTGGAGGTCCTCGGCGGCCTGCGGCACGGGGTCACCCAGGGCGGCCCGGTCGCGGTCCGGATCGGCAACACCGAATGGCCCAAGTGGGAGACGGTGATGGCCGCCGACCCGGTGGACCCGGAGCTGATCGCGCACCGCGCCCGCAACGCGCCGCTGACCCGGCCCCGCCCCGGCCACGCCGACCTCGCCGGCATGACCAAGTACGGCTTCGACGAGGCCCGTCCGGTCCTGGAGCGGGCCAGCGCCCGGGAGACCGCGGCGCGCGTCGTGCTCGGCACCGTCGCGAAGGCGTTCCTGCAGCAGGCGCTCGGCGTGACCATCGTGTCCCACGTCGTGGGCATCGGTGCCGTCGACGCCCCGGACGACGAGCCGCTGCCCGGCCCCGCCGACCTCGACCGGATCGACGCCAACCCGGTGCGCGCGTTCACCGACGCCACGGGTGCCGCGATGGCCGCCGAGATCGACGCCGCCCACGACGCGGGTGACACCCTCGGTGGGGTCATCGAGGTCATCGCCTACGGGATGCCGGTCGGCGTCGGCACCTACGTGCAGGCCGACCGCCGCCTCGACGCCCGGCTCGCCGCCGCGCTGATGGGCATCCAGGCGATGAAGGGCGTCGAGATCGGCGACGGCTTCCGCACCGCGCACCGCCGCGGCTCCGTCGCCCACGACGAGATGGTCCCCGCCGGCTCGCCCGGGCAGGGCCCGGCGGGCACCGTCCCGGTCACCCGGCTCACCAACCGGGCCGGCGGGATCGAGGGCGGGATGACCAACGGCGAGCCGGTCCGGGTCCGGGTCGCGATGAAACCGATCTCCACCGTGCCGCGGGCGCTGCGCACCATCGACACCACCACCGGTGAGGAGGCCACCGCCATCCACCAGCGCTCCGACGCCTGCGCCGTGCCCCGTGCCGGGGTCGTCGTCGAGACGATGGTGGCACTGGTGCTGGCCCAGGCCGCGCTGGAGAAGTTTGGCGGGGACTCGCTCGACGAGACCCGCCGCAACGTCGCCTCGTACCTCGCGGGGCAGCGGTGACCGCGCCGGGCCCCGACGCGCAGGGCCGCCCCTGGCTGGTGCTCGTCGGGCCGCCCGGGTCCGGCAAGAGCACCATCGGGACCCTGCTCGCCCAGCGTCTCGGGCTGAGCTTCGCCGACACCGACGCGGCGATCGTCGAGCGCATCGGCAGGCCGATCGCGGAGATGTTCGTGCAGGAGGGCGAGCCCGCGTTCCGCGCGCTGGAGCGGGAGGTCGTCGCCGAGCAGCTGCACGCCGGGCACGGTGTGCTCGCCCTCGGCGGCGGCTCGGTGCTCGCCGCCGAGACCCGGGCGTTGCTCGCCGGACACCGCGTCGTCGCTCTCGAGGTGGACCTCGCCGACGGGATGCGCCGCACCGGCATGTCCACCGCGCGCCCGCTGCTGGCCGGGGTGAACCCGCGTGCCACCTTCCGCGCCCTGCTCGCCGAGCGCGCCCCGCTCTACGCGGAGGTCGCGACCGTGCAGGTGAGCACGGTGCGGCGCAGCCCCAACCAGGTCGTCGCCGCGGTGCTGGCCGCGTTCGGCCAGGGCCCGGACACCCTGCCCGAGGCCTCGCCCGACGCGGCCGACCCGTTCGACCGTCCCACCCCGCGCCAGGACTCGACGTTCCCGGCGCCCGGCTTCGGCTCACCACAGGACGCCACCGGGACCGGCACCGAGCGGGCGGAGGCCCGATGACCGACACCCCGACCACCACCGTGGCGCTGCCCGACGCCTCCGGCACCCTCGAGTCCGACGGTGCGGTCCGCATCGACGTGCGCACCGAGCAGCCCTACCCGGTGCTCGTCGGCTCCGGGGTCGCCGCCCGCCTCGCCGAGGTCGTCACCGGGACCGGCGCCGGCCAGGTGCTCGTGCTGCACCCGCCGACGCTCGCCGACCGCGCCGCCGCCGCCCGCGACGAGCTCGCCGCCGCCGGGCTGGCCGCCGCGCTGCACGAGGTCCCCGACGCCGAGGCCGGCAAGTCGCTGACCTCGCTGGCCGACTGCTGGGACGCCTGCGCCGAGGCCGGGCTGACCCGCGCCGACGTCGTCGTCGGGTTCGGCGGGGGAGCGGTCACCGACCTCGCCGGGTTCGTCGCCGCCACCTGGATGCGCGGGGTGAAGGTCGTGCACGTCCCGACCACGCTGCTCGCCATGGTCGACGCCGCCGTCGGCGGGAAGACCGGCATCAACACCGCCGCAGGGAAGAACCTGGTCGGCGCGTTCCACGAGCCGTCCGCGGTGCTGGTCGACCTCGACACGCTGCGCACGCTGCCGCGCGCGGAGCTCGTCGCCGGGTCCGCGGAGGTGTGGAAGGCCGGGTTCATCGCCGACCCGGTCATCCTCGACCGCGTCCGCGCCGACCCGGCCGCCGCGCTGGACCCGGCGGGGCCGGTGCTGGCCGAGCTGGTGCGTCGCGCGATCCGGGTGAAGGCCGATGTCGTCGGGGCAGATCTGCGCGAGTCGCACCTGCGGGAGATCCTCAACTACGGCCACACCCTCGGCCACGCCGTGGAGCGCCGCGAGCGCTACCGCTGGCGGCACGGGAACGCCGTCGCCGTCGGCCTGGTGTTCGCCGCCGAGCTCACCCGCGCCGCCGGGCGGCTCGACGACGCCACCGCCGACCTGCACCGCGAGGTGCTGGAGCTGGTCGGGTTGCCGACGAGCTACGAGCCCGGCGTGCTCGACGAGCTGACGGAGACCATGCGCGGCGACAAGAAGTCCCGCGCCGGGACCCTGCGGTTCGTGGTCCTCGACGGGCTCGCCGAGCCCGGCCGCCTGGAGGGCCCGGACGCGGAGCTGCTGGCGACCGCGTACGCCGCGATCTCGCGCTGAGACCAACCCCATGCGTGGGGTGGGTGCGTGACTCGAGCGCCTGCGTCAGCAGCAGGTCGTTCGCCTCGGTGGTCGTGGGCGAGCGTCGTCGGCGGTGCTGTCGCGCTCGGTGACCTCGGCGACCGTTGTCGCACCGCCTGCGACCCGCGGCTCAACCGCCCGCAGGCGGTCGAGGTCGCCGGGGCCGCCGCGCACGAGTTCGGCTGAACGGCCCCGCTCATGCGCTCGTCGCCTGCTGCTGGGGGCCGGTGTCTGAGGGGCGCAGGATGGCCGCGGCCAGACCCACCCCGAGGAGGGTGACTGCTGCGGCCACCCATCCGGCGAGCTGCAGTCCCGCGACGACGGCGTCCGGGGTCGCGTCGGCGTCGAGTCCGGCGCTCGCCACGGCGACCAGGGCGGCGAGGCCGACCGCGGAGCCCAGGTACTGCGAGGTCGAGGCCAGAGCGGAGGCGACGCCCTGCTGTTCGGGTGCCACGCCGGTGGAGACCGAGACGAACAGCGGTGGGAACGCGAGGCCCGCGGAGGTGCCCCAGAGCAGCACGCCGGGCAGGACGGCCCAGTAGGAGCCGTCGACGGACATGCCGAGGGCGAGCACCGCCAGTGAGGCGGTCACGCCGGTCATGGCGATGACGAGGGTGGTGCGGATGCCGAGCCTGCCCAGCAGCAGGGGGACCAGCAGCATCGATGCGAGCAGGCTGCAGATGCTGAGCGGCAGGAAGGCGAAGCCCGCGGTGAGTGGGGCGTAGCCCAGGACCGTCTGGAGGTAGGTGGTGAACAGGTAGTACTGGGTGCCGACGGTTCCCATGAACACGAAGATCACCGTGGTGGCGGCGACGACGTTGCGGTTGCCGAACAGGCGCAACGGCACGAGCGGGTCGCGGGTGCGGGACTCCACGAGCACGAACGAACCCACCAGCACGAGACCGAGTACGAGCGCGCCGACGCCGCGCGGGGTGAGCCAGCCGACCTCCGGGCCCGACACCAGGCCGAGCACGACGAGGGTGAACCCCGCGGTGGCCAGGACGGCGCCGGGCAGGTCGAACCCGCCGGCACTCGTCGCGTGGTCGCGGCTGAGCAGGGTCGGGGTCGCGGCGAGCGCGATGGCCATCAGGGGCACGTTGACGACGAAGACCCATTCCCAGCCGAGCAGGCTGGTGAGGACCCCGCCGCCGAGGGCGCCGACCGCGGCGCCGGTCGCGCCGGCGGCTCCCCAGACCGCGAGGGCCTTGTTGCGTGCGGGGCCCTCGGCGAAGTGGGCGGTGACGAGCTTGAGGGTGGACGGGGTCAGCAGCGCCGCGCCGAGCCCCTGTACCGCGCGGGCGAGCACGAGCACGGTCGGGCCGCTCGCGAGGCCCGCGACCAGCGAGGACAGTCCGAAGACCACGAGGCCGACGACGAACATGCGCCGCGCTCCCAGCCGGTCCGCGGCCCGCCCGCCGAGCAGGAGGAAGCCGCCGAGGACGACGGTGTAGGCGCTGACGACGGTCTGCAGCGACTGTTCGGAGAAGCCGAGGTCGCGGCCGATCTCCGGCAGTGCGACGAAGACGATGTCGAAGTCGATCGCGGTCATGAACTGGGCGAAGGCGAGCAGAGCCAGGGTGAGCCCGGGCCGGGGAACGGTGCGGGACGGAGCGATGGACACGGGGATCCCTCCCTCGATGCGGTTTCCGTCCTGCAGGTTCGGTCGCCCGCTCGACCCGGAGGAAGAGGGAACATCCGTGTCACCTGGGGAACAGCGATGTGACCGTCCCGGTAGATGAGGACCCGGCCAACGTGCCTGTGGCGCGACTCACGAGCGGCGCGGCCGATGACCGGGTGACGAGCCCCTGATGGGTGGTCCCGTTGATGCCGGCTCCGGACGAGGCAGGAGCAGGCCCGTCAGCGGGTCGCGTGGGACTCGTAGCGGTACAGGACGGCCAGCTGGGGGACCGAACGGCGCACGTCACGCGGGGAGGCGACGGCCAGGGCCGTCAGGTCGTCCGCCGCGGCCCACAGCTGCTCGGCCGACGACAACTCGCCGTCGTGAGCGCGTGCGGTGAGATGGGCGATGGCGGCGTCGCCGCGCGGGTTCAGGTGCGCGACCCGCCACAGCAGATGACGGGCCGCGGCGAGGTAGGCGTCGTCCGAGCTGGAGGCCTGTTGGTCGTCGAGATGGGCGAGCAGGTCCCAGGTCGTTTCCCCGACGGCCGGACGTACCGCGAACAGCGGCCGTGCCCCCTCGCGCTCCCGGACCGCTCGTTCTCGGCTGCGCATGCGGCACGCCCAGGCGACGAAGCCGGCCGCAACGGTGACCAGAAGGAGCACCAGCAGCGCTTCGGACGCCTGCAGCACTGCTGCGCCGAGCCCGCCACCGACCAGCAGCGAGACCACGATCAGGCGCGCCCGGCGGGGCCCCGGCGCGGACGCGGTGTCGGCGGCGTCGGACAACAACGCCATCATCAACGGTCGGGGCAACAGCGGATCGGCCACGATCAGCTGACCTGCGTGCGGCAGCGCTGCACCCCACCAGGTCAGCTCGGCGCCGAGCCGTGACGGGGCAGCAGCTCCACCGAGCTGCCAGCTGTCGCGCGCGGTCACCTGCGCAGCCTCCGTGAACACGTCGTTTGCCCGCCCGAGTCCGATGGCGGTCATCCGGCGGGATGGAGCAGCGAATACAACACATTGCGTCCTGTAGGGCCATACGATCGAGCACTCCGTCACCTGGTGAGACCAACCGCCTGCACGAAGCGCAACGGATCTTGTGACGCCAGGTAGTTGCAGGCGGCGCGGGCAGCACGGCGGGAGTGATCGCCCCGACCGTCGAGCTCGCCGAGAACGTGACCCCGAGCAGAGGTCGACACCGGTCGAGATCAGGTGGCACCCGCGTCGTCGCTGCGTACGTCCCTCATGTTCCCGGGCGTGGTGACGGCACCGACGGGCCGGACGGAGGAGCGGCCGGGCCGTGGCTGACCAGGACCTGGTTACGCCCGGCGTTCTTCGCGGCGTAGAGGGCCTCGTCGGCAGCCGCGAGCAGTACTTCGAGCTCGCGACCGGCCTGCGGGTAGACCGCGGCCCCGATCGAGGCGGTGAGGTCGGTGACGGCGACCGGGGGGACCTCGTCGTCGACGTGAACCGCCAGGCGCTCGATCCTGCGTCGGATCCGCTCTCCCACCTCCAGGACCGCTTCTTCGTTGCGGCTTGCCGACGTGAACATTCCGGCCAGGGCGATGACGAACTCCTCCCCGCCGAAGCGACCCGCGGCGTCGTCGTCGCGGATCTCGGCGACGATCGCCTCGCCGACCGCGCGGAGCACCGCGTCGCCGACCAGGTGTCCGTAGCGGTCGTTGACCTCCTTGAAGAAGTCCAGGTCGAGGATGAGGACGCCGGCACAGGTGCAGTCGCGCTTCGCCGCGCCGAGCAGCTGCAACGCTCGCGAACGCCAGCCCTCGGCGTTCAGCAGACCGGTCTTCGCGTCCGTCGATGCCCGTGTCTCCAGCTGCCTGATGAGGGTCGTCTGCTCCATCAACACGAGCGCAGGGATCAGCAGCCAGACGAGCAGGACGTGGTCGGGGACGATGACAGCCGCCACGATTCCGCCGAGGCTCAGTGTGGCGGTCTCCAGCGCGATCTCCCCTCCGGCGAGGATCGCGAGGAATGTGCTGCCCGGCTGCGCGAGCCGGATGACGCTCACGACCAGCAACATGTTCGTCCCGGTGTAGACCACCAGACACGCAGCGATCTCGACGATCGCCCACCAGGAGTCGAATCCGCCGGATCCGGGAAAGATCAGTCTGACCGCGGAAACCAGGTAGACGGCCAGGACGACCGTCGACGTCGAGTAGAGCTGTCGATGCGGGGGAGTCCCTGCGGGTCGGAACACGCGGAAGTACAGATGTGTGTAACTGACGATCACCGTGGCCGCTGCCAGCATCGGTGGTAGCAACAACGCGCCCGCGAAGGTCCACACCGAACTCAGGTCGACGTATCTGGTCTCGGCGATGCGCCGCCGTAGTCGTTCGGCACGCAGTGAGATCTCGGCGTGGAACCCGCTCAAGATCACCAGTGTGCCTGCGATCAGCCATGCCGACAGATCGCGCGGGACGCCGCCGAGGACGATATCGACGGTGAGTAGGCACACAGCGGCGAGCTCTACTGCGAGGAGTAGCGCTCGGACGCCGATCGGAAGTGACCACAGCTGCCACGCCGCCAGCCACGACCGGAGCGCACTCCGGTCGGTGTCTCGCGCGGTGGATGAGGTCACCGAAATCCCCGAATCGTAGATCGTTTTCTCTCGTGTCAGCATAGACGTCGTCCAGCGGTTTCATCCCTGCTCAGTCGTGTCGCTCTCATCGATCTGCAGGGCGCCACCCGGGCTCGAATGACCCGTCAAGATCAACTAAGGCGCTGACGTGGCGATGCTTCTCGCTTACCCTGTCGAGGACGCCGCGAGGCAGGGCTCGTTCCCTCGGCAACTCGCCGTCGACGGACGGTCAGCGACTAGGCCGTTCGCAGTAACTCGACAGAAGGGATGCCCGGAGAGGGGGAGTCGTGCGTAACTGGAACTGGTGACGGAGCGCGGTTAGGTGTAAAGATTCTGCACTCCATCGAAAAGGGGGCGTAATGCGCAACTGGAACTGGTGACTGCAGTGGTCGAGCGGAACGGTGTCCGGCGATGAAGGGGTGGGTGACGAGCGTGCGCAACTGGAACTGGTGAATGCGACGAAGTGTTGGTCACGATGGTTTGGGAGGTGTCGGCATGCGTAACTGGAACTGGTGAGTGCAGTGATCGACGGACACGAACGGAGAGGGGAGATGGCAGTGCGCAACTGGAACTGGTGACGTGGGTACTGCCGTCCGAGATCGGGAAGAGGCAACTCGTGACAGGTAGCCGTGTACGGATCTGAAGCACGCGCCGGGGACATCCGCGGCCGGGGAAGGCGCGACGCGCGAAGTCGATGAGGTGGCGGTGGCGGGGAGCTGTGAGACGTCCGCGGTCCCGCCCCTCAGAGCGCTCGCGCGGGCCGCGACATGGCCACGGCTGCGAGCCCCACCGCGGCCACCGTGGCGGTCACCGCTACCGCCACGCCGGGGGAGGACCACTCGGCGAGCAGACCGGCAGCGAGAAGACCGAGCCCCTGCGCGCCGATCAGCCCAGCGGCCGCGAGGCCGGTCGCGCGACCCCGCGCCTCGGCCGGGGTCCGGCGCACGAAACCGGCCTGCGCCTGGATCAGCGCGGCGGCCACGGCCGCGCCGCTGAGTGCCCACAACACGGTGATCGCCGCGACCGACGGCGCGAGCGCGCTCACCATCAACGGAACGCCGGCGGCCACGGCGAGCGGGAGCATCCACCGTTCCCGGGTCCGCTGGGGGACCCAGCGCGTGAACACGATCGCCCCCACGACACTGCCGGCCGGGATGGCGGCCAGGAGCAACCCGACGGCGACCGGCCCGGCGCCGAGCTGCGCGGCATAGGGAGCAGCGACCCCCTCCGGGGCGATGTAGGTCCCGGCCAGCCAGACCACGACGGCCAGCGTGCGACGCGAGGGGTCCGCGAAGACCGTGCGCGCTCCGGCAGCGATGTCGCCCGACCAGGAACGGACCGCACCGACGGCAGGGGCAGGCGCGGGACGAGGCGCGACCCCGCAGGCCAACACCGCCGCGGACAGGACGAAGGTCACCGAGTTCATGACCAGCGCGGCGTGCGGACTCAGCAGGGCCAGCAGCGCTCCGCCGGTCGCGAACCCGGCAACCTGCGCGAGCTGGCCCGTCACCTGACGGACGGCGTACCCGCGTTCGAGCAGGTCACCGCGCAGGATCTCCGGCAACAACGCCCCCTGCGCGGCCGAGTGCGGTGAACCCGCCAGCACCAGGACCACGATCAGGGCACACAGCACGGGCAGCGGGAGGCCGGGCCACGCCATCGGCATGACGAGCGCCGCTCTGGTGAGGTGGCTGCCGATCATGACCCGCCGACGCGGATACCGGTCGGCGACCCAGCCCAACAGTGCGCCGCCGAGCAGTGCAGGGAGGAAGGTCAACGCGTACACCGCCGCCGACAGCGCCGCTGAGCTGGTGTGCTCGTAGACCAGCACCGAGAACGCCACCCGAGCGAGCTGATCGCCCAGGATCGAGACGACCTCGGCAGACCAGAGCGCACGGAACTCGCGAAGCGTGAAGACCTCGGTCAGGCGCCGGGGCCTCGGCACGGCGGCTGCGGAGTCGGCATCGTTCATAGTCGGCCTGCTGACCATGTCACGAACAGCAACGCGTCGGACACTCAGGGTTCGAGCAAGCACACTACTAGGCGATCAACGATCGCGAACAGTCGACCGCCGACCCCCGGACGTCGACGCCGGAGGGGGAGCTAGTTGTGATGTCCAGGGAGGTTGTCCCGTCCGGGGGCGGTGAGTCTGGCTGACAGACGAAGGCCTCCGGTTGTGAAGTGGAGCTGTCTAGGAACCGCTTCACCCACCGGAGGCCTTCGTGTCCCACGCTAACGCCGCTCTGACCCCGCGCGCCCGGCTGCGGCTCGCTCAACTCGTCGTCGAGCACGGCTGGACCCACACCGCGGCCGCGACAATGTTCATGGTCTCCGCGCGGACCGCCAAGAAGTGGTCCGACCGCTACCGGGCCGAGGGGCCGGCGGGGATGGCCGAC
>NZ_VRMC01000492.1:0-266 GCF_008369905.1 Pseudonocardia sp. EV170527-09 | reverse complement strand
GTTTCTTGATATCTTCCATCTCATTGGTCATGGTTTTCAAAACTTTTTGAAGACTTTCTACATCGAAAGGGTCTTTTGATGTCTTCTTGTTGGAATCGTCTTTGAAAGACACCTTCTTTGATTTTAGATCATCTTGATAATTCTTTTTCTCAAGAGTGGTTATGCATTTGTCTACAGATAGAGATTCTTTCATATTTTCTGCAAGTGTTTCCAGTTTTTCTCTATCAACAAAAATAGCTATATTAGATGGAAGAGATGAAATATAC
>NZ_VRMC01000491.1:0-266 GCF_008369905.1 Pseudonocardia sp. EV170527-09 | reverse complement strand
TCTGAAACCGTGAGAGAAACGTCCGTAAACAGCATTATTGGTATTTATTTTATAATTAGCGGCAGCTGTGTAAGACAACTTATCAATATTATATCTCCAGTAACTGTATTTATTACCCAAAACGCTCATATTATCGTCCGCAGTGGTGGTAGAAAATCCGTGAACGCCATCTGTCGTTAAACCGGAATTATCAAGATTTCCCGAGGTTGTATTGGCAAAAAATCCGCGGTAGAAATCTCGGCTGTAACGTACGCCAACATTAATAT
>NZ_VRMC01000490.1:0-266 GCF_008369905.1 Pseudonocardia sp. EV170527-09 | reverse complement strand
ATATTGAAAGTATACTTGTAGTTGCAACAATTTCTCCTGCTAAATCTCCATCAGCCTTCATCTCTTTTGCCATAGTATATGAAGCAACAGCAGTTGGGCAAGCACTCATTGAAAGTAAAGCAACTAATTCTATTCCTTGAAAACCAATTAATTTTCCAACTCCTATTGTTATTAATGGGTTTACTATAAGTCTTAATATATTTACAGAAATTAAATACTTTATATTTTTTAACATATTTCCAATTTGTAATTCTGCTCCTAATACT
>NZ_VRMC01000489.1:0-266 GCF_008369905.1 Pseudonocardia sp. EV170527-09 | reverse complement strand
GAATTGGAGCATTGAGTCCGATATCGCAGCCCTTAATAGGATGTCGGAGGACCCCGAGCATTCCGCGGAGATCTTGTGCGGTGCTGTTCCGGTCGTCTTCCACACCCAATGGGCGGCCCTTTTTGATGTTGACGAGCAGGTCATTATTTCGACCGCGCTCGCCCCCGAGTTCACTGCCGAGGGAATTGCGCGATTGGCCCCCATGGACCGCACCCACACTGCGGAGCTAGAAGCCGACTGGATGCCTGGATGGGGAGATACCATCA
>NZ_VRMC01000488.1:0-267 GCF_008369905.1 Pseudonocardia sp. EV170527-09 | reverse complement strand
GCCTAGGGGCCGAAAACAACCGCCTCTACGTGTGCGACGACGGCCTGAAAATATTTGATACCAGCCAGGCGCCGGTTCTCACTCAGGTGCAGCAGTTTGCCGCCCCCGTCACCGACGTGATTCCCAACGGCGACTACCTGCTGGCCGTGGGGCCGGGCGGCCTCTCCCAGTACCTGGTGCGCGGCCCGGCCGTGCGGCAGGTCAGCATGCTGCCCATCACGCCCACCAACTGATGCGCGGCTGCCAACTTGCCGGCCGCGCATCAGT
>NZ_VRMC01000057.1:0-39072 GCF_008369905.1 Pseudonocardia sp. EV170527-09 | reverse complement strand
GTGGACACCGCCTGCTCGTCGTCGCTGGTGTCGATGCACCTGGCGGCGCAGGCGCTGCGGGCGGGTGAGTGCGGTCTCGCGCTCGCCGGTGGCGTCAACGTGATGGCCACCCCCGGCTCACTGGTCGAGTTCAGCCGCCAGGGCGGGCTGGCCCGTGACGGACGCTGCCGCTCCTTCTCCGACGACGCCGACGGCACCGGCTGGGCCGAGGGCGCCGGACTCGTCCTGCTGGAGCGGCTGTCCGACGCCCGCGCGCACGGGCACCCGGTGCTCGCGGTGCTGCGCGGCTCCGCGGTCAACTCCGACGGCGCCTCCAACGGGTTCACCGCGCCCAGCGGGCGGGCCCAGCAGCGGGTCATCCGCGCGGCGCTGGAGCGGGCCGGTCTCGGACCGGGCGAGGTCGACGTCGTCGAGGCGCACGGCACCGGCACCGTGCTCGGCGACCCGATCGAGGCCGGCGCGCTGCTGGCCACCTACGGCCGCGACCGCGAGCACCCGCTGCTGCTCGGCTCGGTCAAGTCGAACCTCGGCCACGCCCAGGCCGCGGCCGGGGTCGCCGGCGTGATCAAGATGGTGCAGGCCGTCCGGCACGGCGTCGCCCCGCAGACCCTGCACGTCACCCGGCCCAGCACCCGGGTGGAGTGGACCGAGGAGATCCAGCTGCTCGACCGGGCCCGGCCGTGGCCGGAGACCGGGCGGCCCCGGCGCGCCGCCGTCTCCTCGTTCGGGGTGAGCGGCACCAACGCCCACCTCGTCCTCGAACAGGCTCCCGAGCCCGAGCCCCCCGCCGAGGACGCACCCCGCCACCCGGCCGCGGCCACCCCGCCGTGGCTGCTGTCCGCGCGCAGCTCCGAGGCGCTGGCCGGGCAGGCCCGGCGGCTGCTCGACCACCTCGACGCCCGCCTCGGTGTCCGCCCGCTCGACGTCGCCTGCGCCCTGGCCACCACCCGCACCGCGTTCGAGCACCGGCTCGCCGTCGCCGACCGCGAGGCCCTCGCCGCCTGGCTGGACGGCACCCCCACCCCCGGCACCTGCACCGGAACGGCCACCGGCAGGCCCAGGACGGCGCTGCTGTTCTCCGGGCAGGGATCGCAGCGTGCCGGCATGGGCTCCGGTCTGGCCCGGCGCTTCCCGGTCTTCGCCGACGCCCTCGCCGAGGTGCTCGACGAGCTCGGCCTGCCCGCCGACGCACTGGACACCGTCTCCGACGACACCGGGTCGGCGCAGCCCGCGCTGTTCGCCTTCCACGTGGCCCTGTACCGCCTGCTGGGCTCGCTCGGTGTCGTCCCGGACATGGTCGGCGGGCACTCGGTCGGCGAGATCGCCGCCGCACACGTCGCGGGGGTGTTCCCGCTGGCCGACGCCTGCCGGCTGGTCTCCGCCCGCGCCGCGCTGATGGCCGCGCTCCCGCCCGGCGGTGCCATGATCGCGGTCGAGGCCACCGAGGACCAGGTGCGACCGCTGCTGACCCCCGGGGTGGCGATCGCCGCGGTGAACGGCCCGTCCGCGGTCGTGCTGTCCGGCGCGGAGGACGAGGTCGTCGCGATCGCGGGCGGGTTCCGGCACACCCGCCTGCCGGTCTCGCACGCGTTCCACTCGCCCCTGATGGACCCGGTCCTCGACCGGTTCCGGTCGGTCGCCGAGAGCCTGACCTACCGGCGGCCGTCGCTGCCGGTGGTGTCCAACCTGACCGGTGGCCTCGTCGGCGCCGAGCTGTGCGACCCGCAATACTGGGTGCGGCACCTGCGCGGCACCGTCCGCTTCGCCGACGGACTGGCCGCGCTCGCCGCGGCCGGGGCCGGGGTGTTCGTCGAGGCCGGGCCGAGCGGCGCACTCACCGCGAGCGCCGCGGGCACGGCCGAGCTGGTGCCCACCCTGCGCCGCACCGGCGCGGAGGAGCCCGCGCTGCTGGCCGCCCTGGGCCGGCTGCACACCGCCGGGGTCCCCGTCGACTGGGCGGCGGTCCACGAGGGCACCGGCGCCCGGCCGGTCGACCTCCCGGTCTACGCGTTCGCGCACAGCCGGTTCTGGCCCGAGGTGTCGGTGCGGGTCGCCGACGCCGCCGGCCTCGGCGTGTCCCCGGCCGGGCACCCGCTGCTGGGGGCGGTCACCACCGTCGCCGGGTCCGACGAGGTGCTGCTCACCGGATCGCTGTCGACCGCCACCCACCCGTGGCTGGCCTCGGCCGACGGCCCCGGGCTGCTCCCCGCCACCGCCGTGCTGGAGCTCGCGTTGCACGCCGCGCACACCGTCGGGGCCGCCGGTGTGGCGGAGCTGACCGTCGACCCGCCGCTGCACCTGCCCGCGGGCACCGCGATGCGGCTGCAGCTGCGCGTCGGCCCGCCGGACGCCGACGGGCACCGCCCGCTGCACCTGCACGCCCGTCCGGACGACGGCACCGAGGGCCCCTGGACCCGGCACGCCACCGGCACCCTCGCCGCGCCCGGGACCACCGGCCCGGCCGCGACCACCGACACCACGTGGCCTCCGGCCGGTGCCGTCGTCACCGACCTCGCCCCGGCCGCCGACGAGCTCGCCGCAGCCGGGCTGCCCGCCGCACCCGTCTTCGCCGGTGTGCGGTCGGTCTGGCGCCGCGACGACGAGCTGTTCGCCGAGGTCGCGCTGCCCGAACAGGACGGCGACGCCTGGGGCCTGCACCCGGCGCTGCTGGAGGCCGCGCTGCACCCGGTCGTCCTCGACGGCCCCACCGCGCTGGCCCCCGTCACCTGGCGGGACGTGCGGCTGCACGCCGCGGGCGCGTCGGTGCTGCGGGTCCGGATCACCCGGGACCGCACCGCCGGCACCGACGGCACCGCCGCCACCGCGGTACGGCTGACCGCCACCGACGTCACCGGCGCGGCGGTGCTCACCACCGGCCCGGTGACGCTGGGTCCGGCCCCGCGCCCGGACTCCGCGACCACCGCCGCGCACGACGGGGCGGGGCTGCTGCTGCGCACCGACTGGGTGCCGGTCGAGCTCCCCGCCGACCCCACCGTGCTCGATCCCACCGTGCTCGATCCCACCGTGCTCGACCTCACCGGCGACCCGGCCGCCGGCGCCGCCGGGGTGCACGCGCTCACCGCGCGGGCGCTGGCGGCGGTCCAGGCCCACCTCGCCGCGGACGGCGACGACACGCGCGCCGGCGGGGGAGCCCTGCTGGTCCGCACCCACGGTGCCACCGGCGGCGACGACCCGGCCGCCGCAGCCGCCTGCGGACTCCTGCGCTCGGCCCAGACCGAGAACCCCGGCCGCATCCTGCTCGTCGACACCGACGACAGCCCCGCGTCCGCCGCGCTGCTGCCGCGGCTGCCCGCGCTGCTCGCGGTGGGGGAGACGGTCGTCGCCGTCCGGGACGGGGCCGTCCGCGCCCCGCGGCTGGTCCCCGCACCCGCTCCCGCGGGCTCCGGCAGCGGACGGCCGTGGGACCCCGAGGGCACCGTCCTGCTCACCGGCGGCACCGGCGGGCTCGGCGCCGAGCTCGCCCGTCACCTCGTCGCGGGCGGGGCCCGCCACCTCACCCTGCTCAGCCGCCGTGGAGCCGGGGCCCCCGGCGCCGCCGACCTCGTCACCGAGCTGGAGCAGGCGGGCGCGCGGATCGTCGTGCACGCGTGCGACGTCGCCGACCGGGCCGCGCTCGCCGCGGTCGTCGACGGGCTGGAGCGCCCCCTCACCGCGGTGGTGCACGCCGCGGGCGTCCTCGACGACGGTGTCGTCGCCGCCCTCACCCCGGAGCGGCTCGACGCGGTGCTCGCCCCCAAGGTCGACGCCGCCTGGCACCTGCACGAGCTCACCACCGACCTCGACCCGGCCGCGTTCGTGCTCTACTCCTCGGTCTCGGGCATGCTCGGCGCCCCCGGCCAGGGCAACTACGCGGCCGCCAACAGCGCGCTCGACGCGCTCGCCGCGCACCGCCGTGGACACGGCCTGCCCGCCGTCTCACTGGCCTGGGGAGCCTGGGCGCAGGACGCGGGCATGACCGCCACACTCGCCGACACCCGCCGGATCACCGCGGCCGGCGCCCCGATGCTGAGCGTCGAGCAGGGCCTCGCCGCGTTCGACGCGGCCCTGCGCCTCGACGAGCCGGTCCTCGCGGTCCTGCCGCGCGCCCTCGCCGCGCCGGCACCGACCGGCGCGGTGCCCGCGCTGCTGCGCGGGCTCGCCGGAACCGGACGCCGCCGCGCCGCCGACGGCCGCGGCGGCACCGCGTCCGACTGGGCCGACCGGCTCGCCGGGCTCGACCCCGAGGACCGGGCCGACCGGCTCACCGCGCTGGTCCGCGACGCCGCCGCGGCGGTCCTGGGCTACGACTCGCCCGCCGCGATCACCGACGACGCCGAGTTCCGCCGCCTGGGCGTCGACTCGCTCACCGCACTGGAGCTGCGCAACCACCTCGCCGCCGCGACCGGGCTGACCCTGCCCGCGACGCTGGTGTTCGACCACCCGACCCCACGTGCGGTCGCCGCGCTGCTGCTCGAGGAGATCCTCGGCGCCACCTCCGTCACGCCAGCCGCGGTCACCCGCACCGCGGACGGTGCGGACCCGGTCGTCGTCGTCGGGATGGGCTGCCGCTTCCCCGGCGGTGTGCGTTCGCCCGAGGAGCTGTGGGAGCTGCTCGCACAGGGCCGCGACGTCGTCACCGGCTTCCCCACCGACCGCGGGTGGGCCGACGGCCCGCTGTCCGGGGTCGAGGGCCGCGGTGGGTTCCTCGACTGCGCCACCACCTTCGACCCCGCGGTGTTCGGGATCTCCCCGCGCGAGGCGACCGCGATGGACCCGCAGCAGCGCCAGCTGCTGGAGGTCACCTGGGAGTCCCTGGAGCGGGCCGGCATCGACGCGGCCTCGCTGCGCGGCAGCGCCACCGGGGTCTGGGTCGGCACCAACGGCCAGGACTACACGCACCTGGTCGTGCAGTCCGACCAGGACGTCGAGGGACACGCCAGCACCGGGCTGGCCGCCGCGGTCATGTCCGGGCGGCTGTCGTACACCTTCGGCCTGGAGGGGCCCTCGCTGACCGTCGACACGGCCTGCTCGTCGTCGCTGGTGGCGCTGCACCTCGCCGTCCGGTCGCTGCGCAGCGGCGAGACCTCCCTCGCCCTCGTCGGCGGCGTCACCGTGATGTCGACGCCGATGAACTTCGTCGGGTTCGACGCCCAGGGCGGACTGTCCCCGGACGGTCGCTGCCGCGCCTTCTCCGACGACGCGTCCGGCACCGGCTGGTCCGAGGGTGCGGGCATGCTCGTCCTGGAGCGGCTGTCCGACGCCCGCGCGCACGGACATCCGGTGCTCGCCGTGCTGCGCGGGGCCGCGCTCAACTCCGACGGCGCCTCCAACGGGCTCACCGCCCCCAACGGGCCCGCCCAGCAGCGCGTCATCCGCGCCGCCCTGGCCGACGCCGGGCTCGCCCCGGCCGAGGTCGACGCCGTCGAGGCGCACGGCACCGGCACGGTGCTCGGCGACCCGATCGAGGCCCAGGCACTGATCGCCACCTACGGCCGGGACCGCGAGCACCCGCTGCTGCTCGGCACGGTCAAGTCCAACCTCGGCCACACCCAGGGCGCCGCCGGCGTCGCCGGGATGATCAAGTCGGTGCTGGCGCTGCAGCACGCCGAGCTGCCCGCCACCCTGCACGTCGCCGCACCCACCGGGCACGTCGACTGGGCCGACGGCGCGGTGTCCCTGCTCACCGGACACACGCCGTGGCCCTCGACCGGGCGTCCGCGCCGGATCGGCGTCTCCTCCTTCGGGCTGTCCGGGACCAACGCTCACGTCCTGGTCGAGCAGGCCCCGCCGGAGACGGCGCCAGAGGTGCCGCCCGCCCCCGACGTGGTGCCCGCGGTCGTGCCGTGGCCGCTGTCGGCCGCCGACGACGAGACCCTCGACGCACTCGCCGCGCGGGTGACCGCCGCGGGCACCGACCCGCTGGACACCGGCCTGACCCTCGCCACCCGCCGCACCCGGCTGGACCGGCGCGCCGTGCTCCT
Source organism: Pseudonocardia sp. EV170527-09 (assembly GCF_008369905.1). Classification (NCBI taxonomy): domain Bacteria; kingdom Bacillati; phylum Actinomycetota; class Actinomycetes; order Pseudonocardiales; family Pseudonocardiaceae; genus Pseudonocardia; species Pseudonocardia sp. EV170527-09. Next base: position 33,091 of record NZ_VRMC01000057.1, on the reverse strand, counting down.
GGCCGGCCGCGACGGGGCGGTCGCACCCGTCGAGGTCGCCCGCGGCACCGCGGGCGGCGGGCGCCCGGCGCTGCTGTTCTCCGGGCAGGGCGCCCAGCGCCCCGGGATGGGTCGCGAGCTCCACGCCCGCTTCCCGGTGTTCGCCGCGGCCCTCGACGAGGCCCTGGCGGTCCTCGACCCCCGGGTGCGCGAGGTCATGTGGGGCACCGACGCCGACGCACTGGCCGACACCGCGGTCACCCAGCCGGCGCTGTTCGCGGTGGAGACCGCGCTGTACCGGCTGCTGGAGTCCTTCGGGGTCCGCCCGGTCGCCGTCGGGGGCCACTCGGTCGGCGAGATCACCGCGGCCCACGTCGCGGGTGTGCTCTCGCTCGCCGACGCCGCCGCCCTGGTCACCGCCCGCGCCACGCTCATGGCGGAGCTGCCCGCGGGGGGCGTGATGGTGGCGCTGCGGGTCACCGAGGACGCCGCACGGGCCGCGCTGGCGGCCGAGGGGACCGCACTCGCCGACGTCGCCGCCGTGAACGGACCCCGTTCGGTGGTGCTCTCCGGCGAGGCCGCCGCCGTCGAGGCGGTCCGCGCCCGGCTCGGCGTCGAGGGCACCCGGCTGCCGGTGTCGCACGCGTTCCACTCGCCGCTGATCGAGCCGGTGCTGGAGCGGTTCGCCGGCGTCGTCGCCGGGCTGCGCCTGTCCACACCGCGGATCCCGGTGCTGTCCGGGACCGCCGGTGCCCTCGCCGGGGACGAGATCACCGACCCCGCGTACTGGGTGCGGCACGTGCGGGCCACGGTGCGGTTCGCCGACGTCGTCGACGCCGCCCGCGCCGCCGGGGCGGACACGCTGCTGGAGGTCGGTCCGGACGCCGTGCTGGCACCGTTGGCCGACGGGATCGTCCCGACGCTGCGTCGTGACCGGGACGAGGAGACCGCGCTCGCCACCGCGCTCGCCCGGCTCCACGTGGCGGGCGGGCCCGTGCGGTGGGGCCCGTGGTTCGACGGGACCGCGGCCCGGCCGGTGGACCTGCCGGTCTACCCGTTCCGCCGGGACCGGCACTGGCTCGACCCCGCCGCCCGTGCCACCGGCGCCGACCCGGGGGAGTCCGCGTTCTGGGCCGCCGTCGAGCAGGGCGACCTGGAGTCGCTGTCCGCCACCCTCGACCTGGACGACGACGCGGTCTCCGCGGTCGTCCCGGCGCTGTCGGCCTGGCGACGCCGCCGCCGCACCGAGGGCGCCGTCGACGCCGTCCGGTTCCGCGAGACCTGGGAGCCGGTCACCCCCGCCGCCCCCGCGCGACCGGGCCGGGTCCTGCTGGTCGCCCGGACCGCCGACCCCGGCACCGACCCCGGCACCGACCCCGGCACCGACCCCGGCACCGACCCCGGCACCGACCCCGGCACCGATCCCGACACCGTCGCCGTGGCCGCGGCGCTGCGCGACGCCGGTGCGACGGTGGCCGGGCCGGTCGCCGTCGACGACGTGGCGCTCGCCGACCGCGGCACGCTGGCCGCCCTGGTCGGCCCGGCCGGGGCCGGCGCGGACCGCGTCGTGTCCCTGCTCGGTCTGCACCCCGACGCGCACACCGCGCTCACCGGCACCCTCACCCTCGTCCAGGCCCTCGGCGACGCCGGTGTCGACGCGCCGTTGTGGACACTGACCCGCGGCGCCGTCGGCACCGGTGGTGCCGACCCCGCTCCGGTCCCGGAGCGCGCCGCGCTCTGGGGGCTCGGCCGGGTCGCGGCGCTCGAGCACCCCACCCGCTGGGGCGGGCTCGCCGACCTGCCCGCCGTCCTCGACGGCCGGGCCGCCCGCCGGCTCACCGCCGTCCTCACCGGAGCGGGCGAGGAGGACCAGGTCGCGGTGCGCGACAACGGAGTGCTGGGACGGCGGCTGGTCACCTACCCGGTCGGCGCCACCGCCGAGGCCCCGGTGCCCGGCTGCGTCCTGGTCACCGGCGGCACCGGCGCGCTCGGCGCGCACGTGGCCCGTGACCTCGCCCGTCGCGGCACCCGCCGGCTGGTGCTGCTGGGCCGCCGCGGCCCCGACGCCGCCGGAGCGGCCGAGCTGTCCGCCGAGCTGACCGCGCTCGGTGCCGAGCCGGTCCTGGTCGCTGCCGACGTCGCCGACCGCGACGCACTGGTCCGAGTGCTCGACGCACACCCCGTCGACGGCGTCGTGCACGCCGCGGGTGTCCTCGACGACGGCGCACTCGACTCCCTGACCCCGGACCGGTTCGACACGGTGTGGCGAACCAAGGTCACCGCCGCGCGGCTGCTCGACGAGCTGACCCGGGACCGCCCGGTCGCGCTGTTCGTGCTGTTCTCCTCGGTCGCCGGCGCGGTCGGCAACCCCGGCCAGGGCAACTACGCCGCCGCCAACGCCGCCCTGGACGCGCTCGCGGCGGCCCGCCGCGCCGACGGCCTGCCGGCGGTGTCGGTGGCCTGGGGTGCCTGGGCCGGCGACGGCATGGCCGCCGGCGACGACGCGGACCGGGCCCGTCGCCGCTCCGGCTCCACCGCGCTCGACCCGGCCCTGGCCCTGTCCGCGCTGTGGCGCTCGACCGACGGCCCGGCCGCCGCCCCGGTGGTCGCCGAGCTGGCCCGCCCGCAGCTGCTGACCTCGCTGCTGTCGCTGCGCCCGTCGCCGCTGCTGTCGGCGCTGCCCGGCGCCCGGGCCGCCGCGGATGCGGCCGCCGCGGCCCGCCGTGACACCGAGCGGGCCGGCGGAGAGCTGCGCGCCCGGCTGTCCGGGCTGCGCGGCGCCGACCGGATCGAGCCGGTCCTGGACCTGGTGCGCGCCACCGCCGCCGCCGTGCTCGGCCACACCGGGACCGACCGGATCCCCGCCGAGCGCCCGTTCCGTGACCTCGGGATCGACTCGCTCACCGCGGTGGAACTGCGCGACCGGCTCGCCGCCGTCACCGGGCTCGCCGTGCCCGCCGCGCTGGTGTTCGACCACCCCACCCCGCGGGCGGTGGCCCGGCACCTGCTCGACGAGCTCGACCCGGCCGGTGACGCGGCGGCCCCGACCACGTCCGTGGCCGGCCCCGACGACCGGAACGACCCGGTCGTCGTCGTCGGCGCCGCCTGCCGGTTCCCCGGCGGCATCGCCTCGCCCGAGGACCTCTGGACCGTCCTCACCGAGGGCCGCGACGTGATCGGCCCGTTCCCCACCGACCGCGGCTGGGACCTCGCGGCGCTGGCCGGCGACGGCCCCGGCGCCAGCGCGACCGCCCGGGGTGGGTTCCTCGACGGCGTCGCCGACTTCGACGCCGCCTTCTTCGACATCTCCCCGCGCGAGGCGCTCGCCATGGACCCCCAGCAGCGGCTGCTGCTGGAGACGTCCTGGGAGTCCCTGGAGCGCTCCGGCACCGAACCGACGAGCCTGCGCGGATCCCGGACCGGGGTGTTCGTGGGCACCAACGGGCAGGACTACCAGCGCGTCGTCCTCGGCTCCCGGGAGGACCTGGAGGGACACGCCGGGACCGGGCTGGCCGCCAGCGTCATCTCCGGGCGCCTGTCCTACGCGCTCGGGCTGGAGGGACCCGCCGTCACCGTCGACACCGCGTGCTCCTCGGCCCTGGTCGCGCTGCACCTCGCCGCCCAGGCGCTGCGGGCCGGCGAGTGCGACCGTGCCCTGGTCGGCGGGGTCACCGTGATGGCCACCCCGACCTCGTTCGGCGGGTTCTCCCGGCAGGGCGGGCTCGCCGCCGACGGCCGGGTGAAGGCCTTCTCCGACGACGCCGACGGCACCGCCTGGTCCGAGGGCGCGGCCGTGGTCGTGGTGGAGCGGCTCTCCGAGGCCCGCCGGCACGGCCATCCCGTGCTCGCGGTGCTCCGCGGCTCGGCGGTCAACTCCGACGGCGCCTCCAACGGGCTCACCGCCCCGAACGGGCCGTCCCAGCAGCGGGTCATCCGGGCCGCGCTCGCCGCCGCCGGGCTCGACGCCGCCGACGTCGACGTCGTCGAGGCGCACGGCACCGGCACGGCGCTCGGTGACCCGATCGAGGCGCAGGCGCTGCTGGCCACCTACGGCCGCGCCGACCGCGACGCGCCGCTGCGGCTCGGCTCGGTGAAGTCGAACATGGGCCACACCCAGGCCGCCGCCGGCATGGCCGGGCTGCTTAAGATCGTCCTCGCGATGCGGCACGGGGAGCTGCCCCGCACCCTGCACGTCGAGCGACCCACCGGCCGGGTGGACTGGGCCGACCGGATCGCGCTGCTCACCGAGCCGCTCCCGTGGCCCGCCGGCGGACGCATCCGCCGCGCCGGGCTCTCCTCGTTCGGCATCAGCGGCACCAACGCCCACGTGGTGCTGGAGGAGCCGCCACCCGGGGAGCCGGCTCCGGCCCGCCCCGGGCCGGAGGACGCGCTCGTCCCGTGGCCGGTCTCCGCCCGCAGCGCGCGCTCCCTGCAGGAGCGGGTCGCGCAGCTGCACGCCCTCGACCCGGCCGGCACCGGTGCCCGGTCCGACATCGGTGCCGCGCTGGCCGCCACCCGGGCGGTGCACGAGCACCGCGCCGTGTTCGCCGCGGGCCCGGACGGTCTCACCGAGCTGGCCACCGGCGTCGCCGGGGAGCCGGGTACCGCGGTCCTGTTCTCCGGGCAGGGCAGCGTCCGGCTCGGTGCGGGCCGCGAGCTGCACGCCCGTTTCGACGTCTTCGCCGACGCCTTCGACGCCTGTGCCGCCGAACTGGACCGTCACCTCGACCGGCCGCTGCGCGAGGTGCTCTGGGGCGAGGACCCCGCGCTGCTCGAGCGCACCCGCTACGCCCAGCCCGCCCTGTTCGCGGTCGGCGTGGCCTCGTTCCGGCTGGTCACCGCCCTCGGCGTGCGGCCCCGGCACGTCGCGGGGCACTCGGTCGGCGAGATCACCGCTGCCCACGTCGCCGGGATGCTGTCGCTGCCCGACGCCGCCCGCCTGGTCACCGCCCGCGGCGCGCTGATGGACGCGCTGCCCGAGGGCGGCACGATGGTCGCCGTCCGGGCGACCGAGGCCGACGCCCTCGCCGCGCTGCGCGACGGCGTGTCGCTGGCCGCGGTGAACGCGCCCGGCTCCGTGGTGCTGTCCGGGGACGCCGACACCGTGGCCGAGGTCGCCGCCGGGCTGGGGGAGACCACCCCGCTGCGGGTCGGGCACGCCTTCCACTCCGCACGGATGGACCCGGTGCTCGACGACCTCGACGCGGTCGCCGCCGGGCTGGAGCTCACCGAGCCGCGGATCGGTCTGGTGTCCACCCTGACCGGTGGCCCCGCCGGCCCCGACGAGCTCGGCGCGCCCGACCACTGGTCCCGGCACGCCCGCGGGACCGTCCGGTTCTCCGACGCGCTGGCCACGCTGGCCGCCGCAGGAGACACGGCGTTCCTGGAGCTCGGTCCGGACACCGCGCTGTCCGGGCTGGTCCCCGCGACGGTGCCGGACGCCCTCGCCGTCCCGCTCCTGCGTCGGGACCACGACGAGCTCCGTACCGCCGCGACCGCGCTGGCCCGGCTCCACACCGCAGGCGCCGACGTCGACTGGACCGCCTGGTTCGCCGGCGGCGCCACCCGGCCGGTGGAGCTCCCGACCTACCCGTTCGACCGCGCGCGGTACTGGCCCGCCGCCGCACCCACCGTCCGGCCCGGCGACGTCTCGGGGCTCGGCCTGGAGTCCCCGGGGCACCCGCTGCTCGGGGCGTCGGTCGCGATGGCCGGCTCCGAGGAGGTCGTGCTCACCGGACGGGTGTCGGCCGCGACCCTGCCGTGGCTGGCCGACCACGTCGTCGGCGGGTCGGTGCTGTTCCCCGGCACCGGCTTCCTCGAGCTGGCGCTGCGGGCCGGTGACCTCGTCGGCTGCGAGCGGGTCGGCGAGCTGACCCTCGCCGTGCCGCTGGTCGTCCCGGACGGCGGGGCGGCCGAGATCCAGGTCCGCGTCGGTGCCCCGGACGGTGGACGGCGCCCGCTGTCGGTCTGGGCCCGCGAGGCGGGCTCCGGGGACGACTGGACCGGCCACGCCGAGGGCACCCTGACCCCGCGCACCGGCACCGTCCCCGCACCCGTCGCCACGGCCTGGCCGCCGCCCGGGGCCGAGGAGCTCGACCCCGCGGCCTTCTACGACGGCACCGCCGCCGCCGGCGGCCTGGACTACGGCCCGGCGTTCCGCGGCGTCCGCGCCGCCTGGCGGGACGGCGCGGACGTCCTCGCCGAGATCGAGTCCGACCCCGTCACCGAGGACGCCGCTTTCTACGGGGTGCACCCGGCGCTGCTCGACGCCGCGCTGCACGCCGAGGCACTGCTGCCGGACGCACCCCGCGGGCTGCCGTTCGACTGGTCCGGAGTGACCCTGCACGCCACCGGTGCCCCGCTGCTGCGGGTGCGGGTCGTCCACGCCGGGGACGGCGCCGTCCGGGTCGAGGCCGCCGACGCGGCAGGGGATCCCGTGCTGTCGGTCGACGCGCTGGCCCTGCGCGAGCCCACCGCCCCGGCCGACCCGGCACGGACACGCACCGCCGAGTCCCTGTTCCGGCCCGGGTGGACACCGCTGGAGGTCCCGCCCGGGATGCCCGAGCCGGTGCGCTGGGCCCTGCACGGCCCGGACGTCCACGGTGTGGCCGACGAGCTCACCGCCGCGCTCGGCGCCCCCGTCGCCGACGGGGGGACACCGGAGCTCGTGGTCGCCGGTGTGGCCGGTGGCGCGACCCCGGACGCGGTCCGCGCGAGCACCCACGCCGTGCTCGCGGTGCTGCAGGGTGCCGTCGCCGACCCGGACGGACCGCGCACGGTCTTCCTCACCCGCGGTGCCGCCGGCGCGGGCGATCCGGTCACCGACCTCGCCGCCGCCGCCGCGACCGGTCTCGTCCGGTCCGCCCAGGCGGAGAACCCCGGCCGGTTCCTCGTCGTCGATCTGCCCGCCGACACCGTCGACCTGCCCGCCGCTGCACCGCGGGTGCTCGCCGCGGCGCTCGCACGGGCCGACGAACAGCAGGTCGCCGTCCGCGGGACCGGGATCCTCGCCGCGCGGCTGGACCGGGCCCGGCCCGAGACCTCGGGACTGCTGCCCCCGGTGGGCGTCCCGTGGCGGCTCGACACCGCCGGCGGCGGCAGCCTGGCCGCGCTCACCCTCGCCCCCGCGCCCGACGCCGACGGTCCGCTCGGCCCCCGGGAGGTCCGGGTCGCGGTCCGCGCGGCCGGTCTGAACTTCCGGGACGTCCTCAACGCCCTCGGCATGTACCCGGGCGAGGCGGGCATGTTCGGCGCCGAGGCCGCCGGAGTGGTCGTCGGGACCGGGCCGGAGGTCACGTCGCTGGCGGTCGGGGACGCGGTGACCGGCATGCTGTTCGGCGGGTTCGGCCCGCTCGGCACGGCCGACGAACGGCACCTCGCCCGGATCCCGGACGGTTGGTCGTTCGAGCGTGCCGCCTCGGTCCCGCTGGTGTTCCTCACCGCCTACCACGGCCTGGTCGACCTCGCGGGTGTCCGGCCGGGCGAGCGGGTCCTGGTGCACGCCGGTGCCGGTGGCGTCGGCATGGCGGCGATCCAGCTGGCCCACCACCTGGGCGCCGAGGTGTACGCCACCGCGAGCCCGGCCAAACAGGACGTGCTGCGCTCGCTCGGCGTCGCCGAGGACCACATCGCCTCCTCCCGCGACCTCGACTTCGCGAGCGCGTTCGGCGGCGTCGACGTGGTCCTCAACGCGCTCGCGGGCGAGTTCGTCGACGCCTCACTCGGGCTGCTCGGGCCCGGCGGCCGGTTCCTGGAGATGGGCAAGACCGACCTGCGCGATCCGGCCTCGCTGCCGGCCGACATCGTCTACCGGCCCTTCGACCTCGGTCAGGTCGACCCGGAGCGGATCCGGGAGATGCTCGACGCCCTGCTGGTGCTGTTCGCCGACGGTGCGATCGAGCCGCTCCCGACCCGCACCTGGGACGTGCGCCGGGCCCCCGAGGCGTTCCGGTTCATGAGCCGGGCCCAGCACGTCGGCAAGATCGTCCTCACCGTCCCGGCGGGGCCCGACCCGGACGGCACCGTGCTGATCACCGGCGGCACCGGCGGACTGGCCGCCGAGCTGGCCCGGCACCTCGTCGAGGGCGGCGCCCGGCACCTGACCCTGGTCAGCCGCCGCGGCCCGGACGCCCCCGGCGCGGCCGAGCTCGTCGCCGACCTGCGGGCGGGCGGGGCGCAGGTCGCGGTGCACGCCTGCGACGTCGCCGACCGCGACGCACTCGCCGCCGTGCTCGCCGGTCTGGAGCGGCCGCTCACCGCGGTGGTGCACGCGGCCGGGATCCTCGACGACGGCGTCGTCGGCTCGCTCACCCCGGAGCGGCTCGACCGCGTGCTCGCCCCCAAGGTCGACGCCGCCTGGCACCTGCACGAGCTGACCGCCGGGCTCGACCTCACCGCGTTCGTCCTCTACTCCTCGGTCTCGGGGGTCATGGGCAGTGCCGGGCAGGGCAACTACGCCGCGGCCAACGGCTACCTCGACGCACTGGCCCAGCACCGCCGCGGGCTCGGGCTCCCCGCCGTCTCCCTGGCCTGGGGTGCCTGGGCGCCGACCACCGGCATGACCGCGGCGCTCGACGCCGCGGCCCTGGAACGGATGGAACGGTCCGGGATGCCGCCGCTGTCGCTCGAGCAGGGCCTCGCCCTCTACGACGCGGCCACCCTGGTCGACGACCCGGTCGTCGTCCCCGCCCGGGTCACCGCGGGCAGTGGTGCCGGACCGGCACCGGACGCCGCGACCGTGCCGCCGCTGCTGCGCGGCCTGGTCCGCACCCGGCGCACCGCCGCGGGCGGCGGGGACGGCCGCGCCAGGGACCGGCTCACCGGGCTCGCCGCCGACGACCGGCCGGACGCGGTCCGCGCCCTGGTCCGCGCCGAGACCGCAGCCGTGCTCGGACACGCCTCGCCCGAGGGGCTCGACGGCACCGCCGAGTTCCGCCAGCTCGGACTCGATTCGCTGACCGCGGTCGAGCTGCGGAACCGGCTCACCGCCGGCACCGGGCTGAGCCTGCCCGCCACGCTCGTCTTCGACTACCCGACACCCGATGCGCTCGCCGCGCACCTGCTCGGCGAGCTCTTCGGCGACCCGGACGCCCCCGCGGACACCTCGGCCGCCGCACCGGCCCGCGCCACCGAGGACGACCCGGTCGTCGTGGTCGGGATGAGCTGCCGGTTCCCCGGCGGTGTCCGGTCCCCGGAGGACCTGTGGCAGCTCCTCGTGGAGGAGCGCGACGCCACCGGTCCGCTGCCCACCGACCGCGGCTGGGACCTCGCGGCGCTGGCCGGCCAGGGGCCGGGCTCCAGCGCGACGGCCCGCGGCGGCTTCCTCGACTCGATCGCCGAGTTCGACCCGGAGTTCTTCGGGATCTCCCCGCGCGAGGCGCTGTCGATGGACCCGCAGCAGCGGCTGGTGCTCGAGGCGTCCTGGGAGGCGTGCGAGCGCGCCGGGATCGACCCGACCGCCCTGCGCGGCACCCCGACCGGGGTGTTCGTCGGCACCGGCGGCGCCGAGTACGCGCACCTGCTGTTCGGCTCGCCGGAGAGCATGGAGGGCTACTCCGGGACCGGCACCTCGGCCAGCGTCACCTCCGGCCGGGTGGCCTACGCCCTGGGCCTGGAGGGCCCCGCGATGACCGTCGACACCGCGTGCTCCTCGGCGCTGGTGGCGCTGCACCTCGGCGCGCAGTCGCTGCGCGCCGGCGAGTGCTCGCTCGCCCTCGCCGGTGGCGTGCAGCTCATGTCCACCCCCGGCGCCTTCATGGAGTTCACCCAGCAGGGCGGCCTCGCCCCGGACGGCCGGTGCAAGCCCTTCTCCGACGACGCCGACGGCACCGCCTGGGCCGAGGGCGTCGGCGTGATCGTGCTGGAGCGGCTGTCCGACGCCCGCCGCCGGGGCCACGAGGTCCTCGCGGTGCTGCGCGGCTCCGCGGTGAACTCCGACGGCGCCTCCAACGGGCTGACCGCCCCGAACGGGCCCGCCCAGCAGCGGGTCATCCGGGCGGCCCTGGCCGCGGCCGGGCTGACCGCCGCCGAGGTGGACGCGGTCGAGGCGCACGGCACCGGCACGGTGCTCGGGGACCCGATCGAGGCGCAGGCGCTGCTGGCGACCTACGGGCGGGGGGAGCGCGAGCACCCGCTGCTGCTCGGGTCGGTCAAGTCCAACCTCGGCCACACCCAGGCCGCCGCCGGCGCCGTCGGCGTGGTCGCCACGGTGCAGGCACTGCGGCACGGCGAGCTGCCCCGCACCCTGCACGTCACCGAGCCCTCCGGCCACGTGGACTGGTCGTCCGGGGCGGTGCGGCTGCGCACCGAGCGGACCCCGTGGCCGGACACCGGGCGGCCCCGCCGGGCCGCGGTGTCCTCGTTCGGGATCAGCGGCACCAACACCCACGTCGTGCTGGAGGCCGCACCCGAGCCGCCGCCCGTCGCGGAGCCCGGGACCGGGCAGGTGACCCCCACCGTGGTGGCGCTGCCGGTGTCCACCCGGCACCCCGACGTGCTCGACGCGGCCCTCGACGACGTGCGGGCCGCGGTGCGCGACCGGCGCCCGGTCGACGTCGCGTACTCCCTGGTGCACGGCCGGGGCGCTGCTGCGCACCGACTGGGTCCCGGCCGAGGACCTCGCCCCGGTCGACGTGGCGCGCTGGGCGGTGCTGGACCCCACCCCGGCTGGCGCCGAGTCGGGCGTCGCCCGCACGGTGGCCGAGGCGCTGACCGGGACGGGCCGCGAGGTCAGCGTGGTGGACACCGTCGACGCGGTGCCCGACGGCACCGGGATGCTCGTGGTGCCGCTGCCCGGGAACACCGACGGGTCCGTTCCCGGTCGCGCCCGCGCGCTGGCCCGTCGCACGCTCGGCGTCGTCACCGACCGGCTGTCCACCGGGCGCCCCGACCTGACGGTGCTGTTCCTGACCCGGGGCGGCGTCGCCGCCGCACCGGATGAACGGCTCGCCGACCCGGCCACCGGCACCGTGTGGGGGCTGGCCCGCTCGGCCCGTTCCGAGCACCCCGGCGTCTTCGCCGTCGCCGACACCGACGCCGGGTCGCTCGCCGCGCTCGCCACCCTCCCCGCCCTGCTCACGGCGGGGGAGACCGAGTTCGTCCTGCGCGACGGCGCGGTCCGGGTGTCCCGGCTCGCCCCGGCCGACGGGCCCACCGACGGCACCGGGGACGGCCCGGTGCTCGGCTGGGACCCGGACGGGACCGTGCTCGTCACCGGCGGCACCGGCGGCCTGGGCGCCGAGCTGGCCCGGCACCTGGCCGGCCGGGGCCACCGCAACCTGCTGCTGGTCTCGCGCCGTGGCCCGGACGCCCCCGGCGCCCTGGAGCTGAGGGCCGAGCTCGCCGCGCACGGCGCGGAGGTCACCGTCGCGGCGGCCGACACCGCCGTGCGGGCCGACCTGGCCGCCGTGCTCGCCACGATCCCGGCCGAGCACCCGCTGACCGCGGTGGTGCACGCCGCCGGTGTGCTCGACGACGGCACCGTCGGCTCGCTCACCGACGAGCGGCTCGACACCGTCCTCGCCCCGAAGGTCGACGGTGCCTGGCACCTGCACGACCTCACCCGCGACGCCGGGCTGCGCGGGTTCGTCCTCTACTCCTCGGTCGCCGGTGTGCTCGGCGCCGCGGGGCAGGCGAACTACGCCGCCGCGAACGTCGCCCTCGACGACCTGGCCCGACACCGGCACGACCTCGGCCTGCCCGGGCTGTCGCTCGCCTGGGGCCCCTGGGCGGCCGGGATGGGCGAGGCCGTCGCGGAACGGGCCGCCCGCACCGCGATGCCGCCGCTGGACACCGCCGACGGCCTGGCCCTGTTCGACGAGGCCGTGACCCGTACCGAGCCGGTCCAGGTCGCCGTCCGCCTCGGTGGTGGCGGGGGCCGTCCGGCCGGACCGGTACCGCCGATCCTGCGCGGCCTGGTCGTCGGCGGGCGGCGCAGCGCATCGGACCGGACGTCCTCGCAGGACCTGGCCCGGACCCTGGCGGAGATGGCGCCGGAGCGCCGCGAGGAGCACGTGCTGTCCCTCGTCACCCGCAGCGCCGCCGCGGTGCTCGGGCACGACGTCGCCGAGGTCACGGTCGACAAGGAGTTCCGGGCGCTCGGCGTCGACTCGCTCGCGGCGGTCGAGCTGCGCAACGGGCTCACCGCGGCGACCGGGCTGGCGCTGCCCTCGACCCTGGTGTTCGACTTCCCGACACCGCTCGCGGTGGCCCGGCACCTGGTCGGCGAGCTGGTCGGCGCGACCGGCCCGGTGCCCGCGCTCACCGCGGAGCTCGACCGCCTCGACGCGGCCCTCGCCTCGGCCGATCCCGCCGACCTCACCGGCGCCGACGTCCTCACGCGGCTGCGCCGGCTGCTCGCCCGGCACGAGGCCCGCGACCGGGGCCCCGGCGGGGCCGGGGTGGAGGACCGGATCCGCGAGGCCAGCGCCGAGGACGTCCTGGCCTTCATCGACAACGAGCTGGGCCGGGCCCGCAACGGCTCCGACCACTCCTGACCGCCGACCCGCCAGCCCAGAAGGAAGGTGCCCGCCGTGCCGGACGACCAGAAGCTCGTCGACTATCTGAAGTGGGTCACGGCCGACCTGCACCGGACGCGCCGGCGTCTCGAGGAGGCCGAGGCCGGTGTGCGGGAGCCGATCGCCGTGGTCGGCATGGCCTGCCGGTTCCCCGGCGGGATCGACTCGCCCGACGACCTCTGGCGACTGCTGTGCTCCGACGACGACGTCATCGGGCCGTTCCCGACCGACCGGGGCTGGGACCTCGCGCTGCTCGCCGGCGGCGAGCGCGGGCACAGCGCGACCCTGCGCGGCGGGTTCCTCGACGGCGCCGGTGACTTCGACGCCGGCTTCTTCGGGATCTCCCCGCGCGAGGCGCTCGCGACCGACCCGCAGCAGCGGCTGCTGCTGGAGACCACCTGGGAGGCGGTCGAGCGGGCCGGGATCGACCCGGACACCCTGCGCGGCAGCCGGACCGGTGTGTTCGTCGGGACCAACGGGCAGGACTACGGCCACGTGCTGATGCGGTCCGGGGAGGACGTGGAGGGCCACGCCGGGACCGGAACCGCCGCCAGCGTCATCTCCGGGCGGCTGTCCTACGCGCTCGGGTTCGTCGGCCCGGCGGTGACCGTGGACACCGCCTGCTCGTCGTCGCTGGTGTCGATGCACCTGGCGGCGCAGGCGCTGCGGGCGGGTGAGTGCGGTCTCGCGCTCGCCGGTGGCGCCACCGTGATGGCCACCCCCGGCAACTTCGCCGGGTTCACCCGGCAGGGCGGTCTCGCCGCCGACGGCCGGTGCAAGGCGTTCTCCGACGACGCCGACGGCACCGGCTGGTCCGAGGGCGCGGGCGTGGTGCTGCTGGAGCGGCTGTCCGACGCCCGCGCGCACGGGCACCCGGTGCTCGCGGTGCTGCGCGGGTCCGCGGTGAACTCCGACGGCGCCTCCAACGGTCTCACCGCGCCGAACGGTCCGTCGCAGGTCCAGGTGATCCGCTCCGCACTCGCCTCGGCCGGTCTCGACCCGGCCGACGTCGACGCCGTCGAGGCGCACGGCACCGGCACCGTGCTCGGCGACCCGATCGAGGCCCAGGCGCTGATCGCGGCCTACGGACCCGACCGGGAGCACCCGCTGCGCCTCGGCGCGGTGAAGTCCCGCCTCGGGCACACCCAGGCCGCCGCGGGCGTCGCCGGGGTGATCGCCACCGTGCAGGCGCTGCGGCACGGCACCCTCCCGCGCACCCTGCACGTCAGCCGCCCCACCGCTCATGTCGACTGGTCCGGTGGCGAGGTCGAGCTGCTCACCACCGCCCAGGCGTGGCCGCGCACCGACCGGCCGCGCCGCGCCGGGGTGTCCGGGTTCGGCATCAGCGGCACCAACGCGCACCTCGTCCTGGAACAGGCCCCGGAGGCGGAGCCCGACGACGGGGCCCCCGAGCCCGGCGCCGCCCCCGGCGGGACCACGGCGGCACCGGCGGCACCGGGCACCGTGCCCTGGCCGGTGTCGGCCCGCACGGCCGGTGCGCTGGACGGCCAGGTCGAGCGGATCACCGCCCTGGCCACCGGACCGGACGCCCCCCGCCCCCTCGACGTCGGCTGGTCGCTGGCGAGCACCCGTGGCACCCATCAGCACCGCGCCGTGCTGGCCGCGGGCCCGGACGGCGTCCGCGAGCTCGCCCGCGGCACCGCGACCCGGCGCAGCACCGCGCTGCTGTTCTCCGGACAGGGCAGCCAGCGCCTCGGGGCCGGCCGCGAGCTGTACGCCACCGAGCCCGTCTTCGCCGAGGCGATCGAGACGGTGTTCCGCCACCTCGACCCGTGGCTGGAGCGCCCGCTGCGCGAGGTCCTGTGGGGCGAGGACCCGGACACCCTGACCGAGACCGGGTGGGCCCAGCCCGCGCTGTTCGCCGGTCAGGTCGCGCTGTTCCGGCTGCTGGAGTCCCGGGGCGTGCGCCCGGACGCGCTGCTCGGCCACTCCATCGGCGAGCTCGCCGCCGCACACGTCGCCGGGGTGTTCGGGCTGGAGGAGGCCTGCGCGCTCGTCGCCGGCCGGGCCCGCCTCATGCAGACCATGGCCGGCGAGGGCGCGATGGTCGCCGTCGAGGCCACCGAGGACGAGGTCGTGCCGCTGATCGCCGGGCACACCGACGAGGTCGCGCTGGCCGCGGTCAACGGGCCCCGCTCGGTGGTGGTCAGCGGGGTGACCGCCGTCGTCGAGGAGCTGGCGGCCCGCTGGTCGGCCGAGGGACGTCGCACCACCCGCCTGGCCGTCTCGCACGCGTTCCACTCGCCCCTGCTCGACCCGATGCTCGACGACTTGCGCGAGATCGTCGCCGACCTGACCGCGGCCGCGCCGTCGATCCCGCTGATCTCCGACCTCACCGGCCGCCCGGCCACCCGGGAGGAGCTGGCCCGGCCCGAGTACTGGGTCCGCCAGCTGCGCGACCCCGTCCGGTTCGGCGACGGCGTCGCCACCCTGGCCGGGCTGGGCATCGGCGCGTTCGTCGAGGTCGGGCCCGGTTCCACGCTGACCGCACTGGCCGCGGCCTCGGCCCCCGACGGGGCCGTGCTGGTCCCGGCCCTGCGCACCGGCAGGAGCGAGCAGGACTCGGTTCTGGGTGCACTGGCCGAGCTGCACGTCGCGGGCGGGCAGGTGGACTGGGCGGCGGGGTTCGCCGGGACCGGTGCGCGCCGGGTCGAGCTGCCGACCTACGCCTTCGAGCACCGCAGGCACTGGCCGTCGGGCACCGCCGCGATCGGTGTCCCCGACGCGTCCGGCCTCGGCTCGGCGGACCACCCGTTGCTCGGTGCCACCGTCTCGGTCGCCGGGTCCGGCGAGACCGTGCTGACCGGACGGATGTCGCTCGCCGAGCAGCCGTGGCTGGCCGACCACGTCGTGGGAGAGCGGGTGCTCTTCCCCGGCACCGGCTTCCTCGAGCTCGTCCTGCGCGCGGGCGACGCCACCGGCTGCGAGCGGGTCGAGGGTCTGACCCTGACCGAGCCGCTCGAGCTCGGCCCGCACGACGCCGTCGCCCTGCAGGTCAGGGTCGGCGCCCCCGAGGACCCCGCGGCGGCGGACCCCCGCCGCCCGGTGACCGTGCACGCCCGGCCCACCGGCGACCCGGACGGCCCCTGGACCCTGCACGCGTCGGGACGGCTGACCACCACCGACGACGCCGTCCCGGCGCCGGACGGCGCCGAGTGGCCACCCTCCGGGGCCCGACCGGTCGACCTCGAGGGGTTCTACGAAGGACTCTCCGAGCACGGCAGGCTGCACTACGGCCCGGCCTTCCGCGGTGTCGTGCGCGCCTGGCGGCACGACGGATCCGTGTACGCCGAGATCTCCGCCGGAACGACCGGCGACACCGGCGGCTACGGCGTGCACCCGGCGCTGCTCGACGCCGCGCTGCACCCGATCGTGCTGCTCGAGGAGGGCACCCCGGGCCTGCCGTTCGACTGGTCCGGCGCGGTCCTGCACGCCTCCGGCGCCACGACGCTGCGGGTGCGGATCACCGCCGCGGGCCCGGGCTCGGTGAGCGTGCGGGCCAGCGACCGGGCGGGCCTGCCGGTCCTGACCGTGGAGGCGCTGGAGCTGCGCACCACCTCGGGGCGCGGTGGCCCCGCCACCGGACGGCTGCCGCTGCTGACGCAGGACTGGCCGGAACGGGCGGGTGAGGCACCCGACCCGGGCGGGCTGCGATGGGGGATCGTCGGCGTCGACCACTGGCACCTGGGTTACGGGGTGCACTCGGCAGGGCACACCGTCGACGCGTTCGGCGACACCCTCGCCGCCGTCGCGGACGCCAGCGCCGGCGCCCCGGACGCCGTGCTCGTCCCGCTCGCCGCTCCCGACACCGACGACGTCCCGGCCGCGACCCGCGAGCTGGGCGGACGCACCCTGGCGCTGCTGCAGGAGGCGCTGTCCGACGACCGGCTCGCCGGCTGCACCGTCGTGTTCGTGACCAGCGGCGCCGCGGCGCCGCCGGGGGAGGCGCCGCGCGACCTGCCCGCGGCCGCCGCCGCCGGGCTGGTCCGCTCGGCACAGTCGGAGAACCCCGGCCGCTTCCTGCTCGCCGACATCGACGTCTCCGAACACTCGGTGGCGGCGCTGCCCGGCCTGACCGCCGGGGACGAGCCGCAGGTCGTCGTCCGCGACGGCGTCGTGCGTGTCCCGCGGCTGGCGCCGGTCACCACCGCGCCGTCCGGGAGCCCGGACCCCGACCCCGACGGCACCGTGCTGGTCACCGGCGGGACCGGCGGGATCGGCGCGGAGCTGGCCCGGCACCTGGTCACCGGAGCGGGGGTGCGCCACCTCGTCCTCGCCGGGCGTCGCGGCGCCGACGCCCCGGGCGCCGTCGCCCTGCGCGACGAGCTCGCCGAGCACGGCGCCCGGGTCACCCTCGCCGCCTGCGACGTCGCCGATCCCGGCGCCGTCGCCGCGCTCGTCGCGTCGGTCCCGGTGGCGCACCCGCTGACCGGGGTCGTGCACGCCGCGGGGGTCCTGGACGACGGCCTGGTCGCGGCGGCCACCGCCGACGGGCTGGCCGGGGTGCTCGCCCCCAAGGCCGTCGGTGCCTGGAACCTACACGAGGCGACCCGCGCGCTGCCGCTGCGGTTCTTCGTCCTCTACTCCTCGGTCGCCGGGATCATGGGCGGCGCCGGGCAGGGGGTCTACGCGGCGGCGAACTCGTTCCTCGACGCACTCGCCGCACACCGGCACGGACTCGGCCTGCCCGCGACGTCGATCGCCTGGGGGCCGTGGGAGCCGACCGGCGGCATGACCGCCGACCCGGCCGCCGCCGAGCGGATCGCCCGCTCCGGGTTCCCGCCGCTGACCGTGCGCCGCGGGCTCGCCGCGTTCGACGCCGCGGTCGCCGCGGACCGCCCGGCCACGGTGGTGCTGGAGCTCGGGACCGGGCGCGGCGGCGCCGCGGCCGGCACCGTGCCGCCGCTGCTGCGCGGCCTGGTCCGCCGGACCCGCCCGGTCGCCGGGACCGGTGTCGCCCCGGCGACGCTGGGCACCCGGCTCCGGGAACGCGACGCCGACGGGCGGGTCGAGCTGCTGCGCACCGAGATCGTGGCCCAGGCCGCCCGGCTGCTCGGGCACGACGACCCCGCAGGCATCGACCCGGACCGGGACTTCCTGGAGCTGGGCTTCGACTCGCTGATCGCGGTCGAGATGCGCAACGCGCTGTCCGAGGCGCTCGGTCTGCGGCTGCCGACCTCGGTCGTGTTCGACCACCGCACCCCCGCCGAGCTCGCCCGGTACCTGGCGACCGCACCCGAGGTGGTGGAGGGCGCCGCGACGTCCGGCGGGCCCGGGCCGCGGACGGTGCCCGCCGGGGAGACCGTGCACGAGCTGTCAGCCAGGCCGTCCGGGACGGGCGGTCGCTGGCCGGGCTGCGGATGCTGTCCGCGGTCGCCGCACTGCGGCCCAGCTTCGAGAGCCCGGCCGAGCTGGCGGAGCTGCCCGCACCCGTGGTCCTGGCCGAGGGGTCCCGGGACCCGCGGCTGATCTGCATCAGCTCGCCCGGAGCCAGCGCCGGCGTGCACCTCTACGCCCGGATGGCGGCCCACCTGCGCGGCCGCCGGCACGTCTCGGCGCTGCCGCTGGTGGGCTTCGCGCCGGGGGAGAGCCTCCCGGCGAGCACCGAGGCGGCCGGCCGGGTCGTCGCGGAGAGCATCCTGCACGCCTCCGAGGGCGAGCCGTTCGTCCTGCTCGGACACTCCTCGGGGGGCACGCTGGCCTACTTCGCCGCCGGGATCCTCGAGCGCACCTGGGGGGTCCGCCCGGAGGCGGTGATCATGCTCGACACGCTGAGCCTGCGCTACGACGGCGGCGAGGCGATCGACTTCGACGCCACCTCCCAGCACTACTTCACCACCATGGACTCGCCCGCGGTGAGCATGAACAGCGCACGGCTCTCCGCGATGGCGCACTGGTTCGTGAGCATGACCGGCATCGGCGACGAGCCGACGGTGCCGACGCTCATGGTCCGGTGCTCGCGCGACGACGAGGCCACCGGCGCGGCCACCGCGTCCGGGATCAGCGTCGCCGTCCCGGCCGACGAGGTCCGGGAGATCCCCACCACGCACATGGCGATGGTGATGGAGGACTCCGCCTTGACCGCCGGTGTCGTCGAGGAGTGGCTGACCGAGCGCGTGCCGGCACGCACCTGACCCGTCCGTCCCGGTCCACCCGAGGGAGAACCCATGTCCACCTCCACGACGAGTGCCGCCGCGGCACACGACGAGCCGCCGGTCGTCGGCATCGACCCGCCCGGTGTGCTCACGCTGAGCCCGCTGCGGCTGCGGCTGCAGCAGCAGGCCGGGGTGTGCCCGATCCGCACCCCGGTCGGTGACCCCGCATGGCTGGTCACCCGGCACGCCGAGGTCGCGACCCTGCTGACCGACAACCGGCTCGGCCGGTCCCACGAGGACCCGGCACACGCCCCGAAGTTCCTCGACAACCCGATGCTCGACATGCTCATCACCGACGCGCCCCCGGAGGTCGAGCTCCAGGAGCACCTGACCAAGCGCGCGATGTACACCGCGAGCTTCGCCGCCCGCCGGGTGCTGGACCGCCGCGCCTCCGTGGAGGCCATCGCCGAACGGCTCCTGGACCGGATCGAGGAGGCGGGCGCCCCCGCCGACCTGCACGCGGCATGGTCGATGCCGTTCCCGCAGCAGGCGCTCTGCGACATGATGGGCATCCCGGAGGAGGAGCGGGAGCCGCTGCTGTCCATGATGGACCGGGTCGGTGACACCACCGACGCCGCGGACTCCCACGCCGGGATGGAGGCGCTGTTCGAGCGCGCCTCCGCGACGGCCGCCGGGGTGCGGGCGGCGCCGGGCGACAACGTCGTGTCCTGGTTCGTCGAGACCGGGCTGGACGACCGCGCGATCGCGACGCACATCGTCGCGCTGCTGTTCACCGGGCTGTCCGGGCTGGCCAGCCACGTCGACTTCGGCACCCTGCTGCTGCTGCGCAACCCCGAGCAGCGCCGGCGCGCCGTCGCCGACCCGGACGTGATGTCGCGGGCCGTCGACGAGGTGCTCCGCGCGACGATCGGCGCCCCCGTGCTGCCCCGCTACGCGCACACCGACATCGAGGTCGACGGCGTCACCATCCGCCGCGGCGACCTGGTGATGGTGGACTTCTCGCTGGCCAACCACGACCCGCGAGTGTTCGACGACCCGTTCACCTTCGACGTCGACCGCGTGCCGAACCCGCACTTCACCTTCAGCCACGGCCTGCGCCACTGCACCGGCGCGCCGCTGGTGCGGATCATCCTCGGGGTGGCCTACCGGGCCCTGTTCGAGCGGTTCCCCGACCTGCGCCTGGCCATCGACGACTCCGAGCTCGCGCCGCACCCGGGCGGCCGCCTGGCCGGCGGGCTCGCCGCCCTTCCCGTCACCTGGTGACCGAGACCCGTGAGGAGACCGACGTGACCGAGCAGTCCGCACGGCCGTCCCAGATCCCGCTGCTGAACCTGGTGAACGGGTTCATGGCCTTCAAGACCCTCGCCGCCGCCGTCGAGCTGGACGTGTTCACGGCCCTGTCCGGTCGGGGTGCCCGGACGGAGGCGGAGCTCGCCGCGGAGCTCGGGCTCGCCCCGCGCCCCGCACGGGTGCTGCTGGCCGCGCTCACCTCCCTGGAGCTGGTCGAGCGCACCGGCGACGGCCGCTACCGCAACACCCCGCTCGCCCAGGAGTTCCTCGTCGAGGGGGTCGAGGACCACTTCGGCGGCTTCGTGCAGTTCTACGACCGGGTGCTCTACCCCGGCTGGCAGGGCATCACCGAGGCGCTGCGCACCGACAGCCCGGTGTTCGCCGAGCCGGAGGAGCGCGACAGCGTCTTCGAGGTCGACAACTTCGTGATGACCGAGTTCTTCGGCAACGCGATGCACGCCGTCGCACTCACCACCGCGGGCGCGCTGGCCGGGGCCTACGACGTCGGCGGGCACACCGCGCTGCTGGACGTCGGCGGCAGCTCCGGCGGGTTCCCGATCGAACTGTGCCGGCGGTACCCGCACCTGAGGGCGACCGTGTACGACCTGCCGCACGTCTGCCCGGTCGCCACGAAGAAGGTCGCCGCGGCCGGTCTGGAGGACCGGATCGGCACCGCACCGGGCGACCTGTTCACCGACGCCGCCCTGCCGTCCGGGCACGACCTGATCGTGCTCAGCCAGGTCCTGCACTGTGCGGGGGAGGAACGCAACCGGGAGACGCTGCGCAAGTGCTTCGAGGCGCTGCCGCCCGGTGGTGCGGTGGTGGTCTGCGAGCTGCTGCTCGACCCCGCGCGCAGCGGACCTCCCGCCGCGGCGCTGATGGGCATGAACATGCTCGTCGCCCACGACGGCGGGGAGAACAACTCCGAGACCGAGTACCTGGGCTGGCTGGCCGACACCGGGTTCGTCGACCTCGAGGTCGTCCGGTTCGAGGCCGCGGGGGCCAACGGCGCGGTGGTCGGGCGGCGGCCCGCATGAGCGGCGGCCCGCCCGAGGTCGGCGTGCCCGGGGTCGAGGTGCGCGGGGACGACGTGCGCGAGGACGACGTGCGCGAGGTCGACGTGCTCGTCGTCGGCGGCGGCGGGGCCGGCCTGACCGCCTCCATGCTGCTGTCCCGGCTGGGGATCGACTCGCTGCTGGTCAGCGCCCGTCCGGACACCTCGACGGTGCCCAAGGCGCACGTGCTGAACCAGCGGACCATGGAGATCCTGCGCGAGCTGGGCCTGGCCGAGCAGGTGTACGCGGCCGGGACGCCCGCGGCGAACATGAGCCACACCGGCTGGTACGCCGGGCTGCGCGGCGAGCACGACGACTACGGGCGCGAGATCGCCCGGATCGAGTGCTGGGGCGCCGGCGCGACCGACCCGGCCTGGGTCGCGGCCAGCCCGTGCCGCACCACCAACCTCCCGCAGATCCGGCTGGAGCCGCTGCTGCGCCGGCGCGCCGAGGAGCTGGCCCCCGGCCGGGTCCGGTTCGGCCGGGAGGTCACCGCCCTCGACCCCGACGGGGACGGTGTCACCGCCACCGTGCGCGACGTCGTGACCGACGAGGTCACCCGGGTCCGGGCGCGATACGTGCTCGGGTGCGACGGTGGCCGCTTCGTGGGGCCCGACCGCGGCGTGACCATGGAGGGCGTCAGCAACCTGTTCCGGTCGGTGTCGGTGCACGCCACGACCGACCTGACCCGCTGGCTGCGCGACGACGAGGTCCTGATCCGCTGGATCTGGCTGCCGCACATCGGTACCAGCTGTGCGATCGTGCCGATGGGACCGCAGCGCTGGGGGACCGACTCCGAGGAGTGGGTGTTCCACCTGAGCTTCCCGATGGACGTCCCGGTCCCCGATGACGAGGCGGTCGTGGCCGAGCTGCGCCGGGCACTGGGCCTTGACCGGCACCCGATGCAGGTCCACCGGATCAACCGGTGGCTGGTGGAGGGCGTCGTGGCCGACCGGTTCGCCGACGGCCGGGTGCTGCTGCTCGGCGACGCCGTGCGCCGGCTGCCGCCGACCGGTGGGCTCGGGCTCAACTCCGCCATCCAGGACGCGCACAACCTGGTCTGGAAGGTCGCCGCGGTGCTCCAGGGCCAGGCCGGACCCGGCCTGCTCGACAGCTACGAGGCCGAGCGCAAACCGGTCACGGTGCAGTTCGTCCAGCATGCCGTGGCCAACATCGTCACCCACCTGCGGGGCATGGAGGCGGCCGGCTTCGGCCCGGGCAGCGACCCGGACCGGAACTGGGCGACGCTGCGCCGGATGTGGGGGGACGACCCGGCCGACGAGGACCTCCGGCGCCGCATGCGCCGTGCCTTCGCCGACCAGTCCGGGGAGTTCGACGCGCTCGGCATCGAGTACGGCTTCGAGCTGGACCCGGCCGACCCGGCGACCGCGCTGGTGGACGACGGCTCGCCGGCGGACCCGCCGCCGGACCCGCGGATCCACCGGCCGGGCACCCGCCCGGGAGCACTGCTGCCGCACGCCTGGGTCGACCCCGACGGCGACGTCACGGCCCGGCTGCCGGTGATGGACCTGGTCCGCCCCGGTCGGTTCCTGCTGATCGCCGGCGAGGACGGGCAGGCCTGGACCGAGGCGGCGGCGAAGGTGGCCGGCGAGCTGGGTGTCGGGCTGGACGCGGTCCGGATCGGACACCTCGACGGCGACCTGCTCGCCCCCGGAACGGCCTGGCTCGACCGGCGGGGGACCGGCCCCGGCGGCGCGGTGCTGGTCCGCCCGGACCGGGTCGTGGCCTGGCGCGCCACCGGTCCCGCAGACGATCCGGAGGCCGAGATGACCGCGGCACTGGACGCGGTCCTGCGCCGCGACCGCTGACCTGCCCGGGTGCCGTCCCTGGCCGGTGCCGCCCGGCCCGGGGCGGCACCGGGGCCGGGCCGCGCGCGGGTCAGTCGGCCGTGGCGCCGCCGTCCACCGGCAGCACGGTGCCGGTGATCCAGCGTGCCTCCTCCGACAGCAGGAACACCGCGACCCTGGCCATGTCGTCGGGCAGGGCGAGGAACGGCAGCGGCGCGGTCTCGGCGACCTTCTGGCGGATCACGTCGCTGGTCACCCACGGGGTGAGCATCTCGGTCATCGTCGCCCCGGGTGCCAGGCCGTTGACCCGGATGCCCCGGTCGGCGTAGGTGATCGCGGCGGTGCGGGTCAGCCCGTCGAGCCCCGCCTTGGACGCGCCGTAGGCGGGCAGCTGCGGGGTGCCGACCAGGCCGGCGACCGAGGAGGTGTTGACGATGCTGCCGCCCTCGCCCGCCAGCATCGCGCGGATCTCGTGCTTCATCGCCAGGAACGTGCCGCGCAGGTTGACCGCCACGACCTGGTCGAACTCCTCGGTGGGGACCTCGTGCAGCGGGCCGGGGGTGTTGCCGACGCCCTGGACGTTGAACGCCGTGTCCAGACCGCCGAGCCGCTCCACCGCGGCGTCCACGAGGGCCGCGACCGACTCCTCGTCCTGCACGTCGCAGGGCACCGGCAGCACCGGTCCGGCCGAGGCGGGCAGCCCGTCGCGGACCTCGGCACAGACCTGTTCGAGCCGGTCGCGCCGGCGCGCCGCGGCCACCACGGACGCACCCTCACGGGCGAAGCGTCGCACGGCGCCGAGCACGATCGCGCGCCGCCCTCGGAGCCGGTCCGCCTCGAAGCCGACCGGATCGGGATGGATGTGGCCGATGGGGGAACGCATATTCCGATTCTGCGCCCCGGCCCGCCGGGAAACCGTATCGAGGAGATTTTCCGGATAATTCCCTAGACGCACCTCGAATAGTGTCACCCGATGGAATGACGTATCCGTGCGATGAGCGTCACCGGTCGCCGGACCGCCCGGAGAGGACCTCTGCGACAATGCCCGACACGGACACAGGGATCGGCCGACACGACGATTCCGCCGAGGCGGTCGGCCGCCTCTACGACGCGTTCGGCGAGCAGTGCGCCGAGCGCGGCACCGGCACCGACGATGACACCGGCGCCGGCAACTTCGGCTTCGGCGACCAGCTCCACTTCGGGTACTGGGAGTCGCCGCAGGAGGAGCTCGGTCTCGCCGAGGCCTCGCTGCGGCTGACCGACATGGTGATCGAGCGGCTGGCGGTCGGCCCCGGTTCCCGGGTGCTCGACCTCGGCTGCGGGATCGGTGGCCCGGCCCTGCGGCTGCACGCACGGACCGGTGCCGCGGTCGAGGGCGTGACGCTGAGCCGGGACCAGGTGGACGACGCCCGTCGTGCCGCGGAGATCGCGGGCGCCGACCACGCCGTGCGGTTCCGGGTGGCCGACGCGCGCCGGACCCCGTTCGAGGACGCGTCGTTCGACGCCGTCGTCGCACTCGAGTCGATCATGCACGTACCGGACCGGTCCGAGGTGGTCGCGGAGGCCGCCCGGGTGCTGCGCCCGGGAGGGCGCCTGGTCCTCACCGACTTCTTCGAGCGGGGGCCGATCCTGCCGGAGCAGCGTCCGGCCCTGCAGATGCTGCTCGAGGGCTCGATGATGTCGCTGTCGCGGGCCGGGGACTACCCGGACCTGCTGCGGGCCGCGGGGATGACATTCGAGGAGATCCGCGACATCAGCCGGCACAGCACCCGGCGCACGTTCCTGGAGATGGCGCGGGTCCAGCAGCGGGCGGCCGCCGAGTCCGGGGGCGCGGCCGACTGGCCGGACCCGTGCGCGGAGATGGTCGCGGTCGACGGCTTCGGCTACCTGCTGCTGACCGCCCGCCGCGTGGACGCCTGACAGCAACGTCCGACACCGACGTCCGACACCGACGTCCGACATGCCCGGACCGGCGACAGGGCGCCCCGCCCGCGTTCCGCAGAACGCGGGCGGGGCGCCCTGTCAGGTCCGTTCCTGCCGGCGGGCCGGCCCGCTCACGACGGTCCGGCGTCGGGGACCTGTCGGATCGCCCCGGAGGGGCAGATGCGCGCCGCCAGACCGACCCGGTCGGCCCGGTCGGCGGGCGGGGTCTCGTCGAGGACCACCACGAAGCCGTCGTCGTCCTGGTCGAAGATCTCGGGCGCGGAGAGCACGCACTGGGCGGCCCCGATGCAGCGGTCGACGTCGACGACGATCCGGCCGGCGCCGCCCGCGGCGGTCGTGTCCCGCGTCCCGTCCGTGCGGTCGGTGAGGTCCGGGGGCGTGTCCTCTCCCCGTGGGCGGCTCACCAGCGCACCGGCAGGGCGTGCAGGCCGAACAGCACGCCGTCGTACTTGATCGGGAGCTCCTCGGCGGGCACCCCGAGCCGCAGGCCCGGCACCCGCTCGAACAGTGTCCGGTAGGCCAGCTCCATCTCGGTCCGGACCAGGTTCTGGCCCAGGCACTGGTGCACACCGAACCCGAACGCGACGTGCTGGCGGGACTCGCGCGACGGGGCGAAGCGTGCCGGGCACTCGCCGAAGACCTCGGGGTCGTGGTTCGCCGCGGCGATGAGCGGGACGATGCCCTCACCGGCCGCGATGGTCCGACCCCCGATCTCGACGTCGGACACCGCGACGCGCAGCGCGACGATGTCGGCGACCGAGTGCAGGCGCAGCAGCTCGTCGGGCAGACCGTCGGCGCCGATCCACTCGGGGTGCGCCAGCAACGTCACCGCACCCAGCGCGATGTTGTTCGCGGTGGTCTCGTGCCCGGCGATCAGCAGCAGCATCGCCACCCCGGACAGCTCCTCGGGGGTGAAGTCCCCGGCGGTCACCAGCCGGCTCAGCACGTCCTCGCCGGGGCGCCGGGTCCGGATCGCGATCAGCCGGTTCAGGTAGCGGAGCAGCTGCTCGGTGGCGGTGTCGCGGTCGGCGTCGGCGGACCCGATCGTGACGAGGGTCCGGGTGCGCGACTCGAAGAAGTCCCGGTCGACCTCGGGCACCCCGAGCAGCGCCGAGATCACCAGGGAGGGGACCGGCAGGGCGAAGTCGGCGACGAGGTCGGCCTCACCGTCGCGGGCCAGCAGGTCGTCGACGACGCGGTCGACCACCTGTTGGATCGCCGGGCGCATCTCGCGCACCCGGCGCACGCTGAACTCCGGGATCAGGGCGCGCCGGAACCGGTCGTGCTCGGGCGGGTCCAGCGACACGAACCAGCCGGGCACCTCGGTCGCCGAGGGCGCGCCGCCGTTGGCGTTGGGCCGGGGAAAGCCCTCCCGGTCGGGGTTCGAGCTGATCCGCCGGTCGGTGAGCACGGCGCGGACGTCGGCGTGCCGGGTCACCAGCCAGACCGGCGTCCCGTCCGGCAGTGCGGCGCGGACGGGTCCCTGCCCGCGCAGCGCGTCGTACTCCGGGGGCGGGAAGGGTTTGCCCGGCCCGCGCATCAGGAACGGGACGAGCTCGGGATCGGTCTCGGTGGTCGACATGGTTCCTCCGGGGAGGGTCAGGGCTGGGGGACGGACGGGGCCGCTCGACCGGCGCCGAGGAGCCCGGTGACCAGGTCGGCGGCCCGCTCGCGTCCGCCCGCCGCCCGTTGCAGCGCGGCGAACCGCCGGGCGTTCTCGGCGAACGCGGGCTCCTCCAGCACCCGGGTCACCGCGTTCTGGAGGTCGTCGATGCCGAACCTCCGGGGGCGGCGCAGCGACAGCCCCACGCCCAGGTCCTCGGCCCGTACGGCCTGGTCGTGGCAGTCCACCCACAGTGGACGGACCACCATCGGCTTCCCGAACCAGAGGCTCTCGTGGTAGGCGTTCCCGCCGCCGTGCGAGAGGAAGGCCCGCACCGAGGGGTGCGCGAGCACGTCCAACTGGGACGGCACCCAGCTCACCACCCGCAGGGAGGCCGGCAGTGTGTCCGGGAGGAGGTGCTGCTGCTCGGCGGGGAGCTTCCACAGCACCTGGTGGCGGCCCTCCAGCCGGCGGGCGAGCTCCACCATCGTGGCGACCTCGGGGCGGGTGAGCCGGGTGATGGTGCCGAAGCCGGCGTAGAGCACCGAGGTCTGTGCGTCCAGCCAGGCGGTCAGCTCACCGGGGGGCTCCTGCGGCAGCGGTGGGATCATCGCGCCGACGGTCCGGAACACGGCGGGCAGCTCGAACGGGTAGTCCAGCTCCGGGATCGAGTAGTTGAGGACCATCGCCGCGGACTCGGTACGGGTGAACTGGCCCGCGGAGGCGGGGTCGACGCCGAGCTCGGCGGCGATCCGGGCGTCCTCGGCGTTGCGCCAGCGCATGGCGGGGGACAGGAACAGCCCGAGCATCCGCCACCGGAACCAGCGGTTGGCCAGCCGGCCCAGCGGCCCCGCGTGCGCGGAGCGCCCCGAGTGCGGCACCGGGAAGTCCTTCGGCGTGTAGGATGGCCCGAACGGCACCAGCGAGGTCAGCAGGTTGCTGGGGACGAACGGGTTGCTCAGCACGAACGGGATGCCGCGGGTGATCGCGACCTGGACGCCGTACTGGCACATGCTCTCGACGACCATCAGCGACGGCCGCACCCGGTCCACCACCGCGAGCAGCCTGCGGTACTTCTCGGCCTGCGCTCCGGGCACGTAGGTCTTCCGGATGACCGCGGCGCGGGCCCGGAACCGGGACCGCCCGGTCACCCGCCGGTAGGTGCGGTCGTCCCAGGTCACCGACGACAGCTCGCCGACGACCTCCCCGAGGCCGCAGAACCGCACCGGGGCGCCACCTGCCGCACCGGCGGCCTCGACGTCGTCGCGTCGGTGGTCGTCGGTGGCGAACCAGAGGTCGGCGACGTCGCGTCGGGACAGCTCCCCGGCGAGCACGAGCATCGGGTTGATCAGGCCGCTCTCCGGCAGCCCGACCATCAGCACCGCGGGGCGGGTCGCGTTCATGCCGTCCATGGCACCGGATCGGGAACCGGGATATTGCCAGTCTTCGTCGACCTAGCCTCGGTGGTCGTGAGCACCGTCCTGCCCGGCCGCACCGCGCAGTGGGCCGCCCTCGGCGAGCAGCTCGACCTGCTGCGCCGCGGGACCGGCGGGGTCGCGCTGCTCGACGGGCCACCCGGCTGCGGGCGTACCGCACTGCTCGACGCCGTCACCGCGCGGGCCGCGGCGGCCGGGACGACGGTGCTGCGGGCCACGGCGTCCGCGGCCGAGCGGCCGGTGCCCTTCGGTGTCGCCGCCCAGCTGTGCGGCCGCCCGCTGCCCGACCCGGGACCGGACCCGGCGGCGCGCGCGCTGCGGGTGGGGGAGCTCGGCGCGGCGCTGCCACCCGGGCCGGTGCTGGTGGCGGTCGACGACGCGGGCGAGACCGACGACGCCTCGCTGGGCCTGCTGCGCTGGATCGCGCGCCGGACCGGTCCGGGGCGACCGGTCCTGCTGCTGGTCGCCGCACCCGGTGCCGCGCTCGCCCACGACCTGCGGCGCTGCCCGGCGGCCCGGGACCACGTCGTCGGCCCCCTGGACGCCGACGCGGTCGCCGAGGTCTGCCGGGCCCGGGTGGGGCCGGGGCCGGAGGCCGTGCTGGCGGCCACCGGCGGGCACCCGGGGCTGGTCGCGGCACTGCTCACCGACCACGCGGCCGGGCGGACGACGGTGCCGGGACCGGCGCTGGTCCGGGCGGTCGAGGTGCTGCTCGCACGGCTGCCCGAGGGCGCGTCGCGGCTCGCGCTCGCCCTCGCGGTCACCGGCCGCCGGCCCGCGGGGCCGCCGCCGGCGACCGGTGCGGTACCGGGCCCTGCCGGGCCGCGGCGGGCGGCCGCGACCTGTGCGCTCGCCGCCGCCGGGCTGCTGACCGGCGACGAGCTGCCCGGTGGCGTCCGCGACGCGGTCCTGGCCGGTGTGCCCCCCACGGAGCTGCGGGCCCTTCGGCTGCGGGCCGCCGAACGCCTGCACGACCGCGGCGCCCCGGCCGCCGAGGTCGCCGACCGGCTGGCCGAGGCCGGTGGGGCCCTGCCGTCGTGGGCGGTCGGGGTGTTGGTCCGCGCCGCGGACGAGGCGCTGTGCGACGGGCGCACCGCCACGGCCCGCACGCTGGCCCGGGTCGCGGTGACCGCGGCCGCCGGTGCCGGCCCCGCCGACGTCCTGGCCGCGGACGCCTGCAGCACCCGCGCCGAGTGGCGGGCCGGCCCGGGCCTCGCGGACCGGCTGCTGACCCGCCCGGCCGCGGCCGTGGCGCAGCTGCCCGGTCCCGAGCTGGCGCCGCTGCTGCGCCGGTTGCTGTGGCACGGCCGCACGGACGAGGCCGGTGCGGTGGCGGCGCGGCTGCGTGCCGTCGGGGGCCCGGACGCCGGGGCCGTCGAGGGCTGGCTGGTCCGCACCCACCCGGGATCGGCGGGCCCGGGTCCGACTCCGCTGCCCCCGCGGCCGGAACCGGTCCCGGGCGACCCGGCCGTCCCGGCCTGGACGGCCGTCGCCGACGCGCTGGCCGCGGTGTGCACCCGCGACCGGCGGGCCGAGGCCGCGGCCACCGCCGAGCAGGCACTGGTCCGCGTCCGGCCCCGGGACCCCGCGTGCTGGTGGCCGGAGGTGGCGTTCGAGCTGCTGCTGGTGCTGGTCTACGCGGGACGGCCCGCCGTCGCGTGCGAGCGGGCCGCGGCGATCGCGGCCGAGGAACCGCCGGGTCCCGGGCGGGCCCTGGTCCGTGCGGCGGGCGCGGAGGCCGCACTGCGGCTGGGTCGGCTCGGGGCCGCGGGAGCGGCGGCGTCGGCGGCGCTGGAGATCGGACCGGGGGACTGGGGCGTGGCCTGCGGGGTGCCACTGGCCACCGCGGTCGTCGCGGCCACCCGCGCAGGCCGGCTCGGCGACGCGGCCGCGCTGCTCGCCCGCCCGGTGCCTCCCGCGCTGTTCGGCACCCGCTACGGACTGCACTACCTGTTCGCCCGCGGCGAGTACCACCTGGCCGCGGACCACACGCACGCTGCGCTCGCGGACTTCCTGTCCTGCGGTGAGCTCGCGGTCGGCTGGGGCCTGGACCGGCCGGCTCTCGTGCCGTGGCGTACCGGAGCGGCCGCCGCCCGGCTGGGCGGGACCACCCCGCGGGACGAGGGCCGCTCCGAGGCCCGGCGGCTGCTCCAGGAACAGCTCGCCGCGACCGGCGCGGGCCCGTCGGGGGAGCGCGGCACGGCGCTGCGGCTGCTCGCCGCCGCGGGTCGCAGCGCAGGCCGGGAGCAGGTGCTCGAGGAGGCGGTCGCCGTGCTGGAGGCGGCCGGGGACCGCTACGGGACCGCCCGGGCACTCGCCGACCTGGCCCGGGTGCACGCCGGAGCACGCCGGCACCGACGCGCGCTGGCCACCGCCCGGCAGGCGCTGACCCTCGCCGTCGACTGCGGGGCCGACGCGCTGGCCACGACGCTGCGCGCCCACTGCACCGCGGATCCCGATCCGGAGCGGGGCCGGACGGCCGCCGTGCTGACCGCGGGCGAGCGGCGGGTGGCGGAGCTGGCCGCGGCGGGCCTGACGAACCGCGAGATCGCGCAGCGGCTGCACATTACCGCCAGCACCGCCGAGCAGCACCTCACCCGGGTGTTCCGCAAGCTCGGCGTGCGGGACCGCACCTCGCTGCCGGCATCCCTCGGGTCCGGCCCGGCCGCGGAAACCGCAGCGGCGTCGGCGTAGACCGCCCGCGTTCAGCAGGCGGCGATCACCGCGCGCGCCTGGACCGGGTTCAGCCGGGGATCGCACGGCGACTCGTAGCGGGCCACCAGCCCACCGGGACCGGGGACGTCGGCACCGACGCACTCGGTCACCGGGGTCGCGGCGGTCTCCAGGTGGAGCCCGCCGGCGTGCACCCCCGCCGCGGCGAGGACCTCGCCGAACGCGCGCACCTCGGCGACGACGTCGGCCAGCATCCGGGTCTTCGTCCCGTCGGGCGTCCGCACGGTGTTGCCGTGCATCGGGTCGCACAGCCACACCACCGGGTGGCCCGCGTCGCGGACCGCGGCGACCAGCGGCGCGAGCAGCGTCCGGACCCGGTCCCGGCCCATCCGGGAGACGAGGGTCAGCCGGCCGGGGGAGCGGTCCGGGTCCAGGAGCGCGCAGAGTCGCCGCAGCCGGTCCGGCGTCGCGGTGGGACCGACCTTGCAGGCGACCGGGTTGGCGACCCGGGCGAGCAGCGCGACGTGTGCCTGGCCGGGGTCGGCGGTGCGGTCGCCGATCCACGGCAGGTGGGTGGAGGTGAGGTGGTCGTCGCCGCTGACCGGGTCGTGGCGCACCTGGGGTCGCTCGTAGTCGAGCACCAGCGCCTCGTGGCTGGTGAAGGGCCCGGTCCCGGACCGCGATGGGTGCGCGCGGACCCCGGCCAGCACCGTGGCCGCCGCCCGGTGGGCACGCACCAGGCGGTCCGGGTCGGGCCTGCGGGCCCGCTCGTCCGGCTCGGGTGCGTTCACCAGGTCCCCGCGGTAGACCGGCAGGACGACACCGTCGTGCTCCTCCACCGGCGACGACCGCGGCTTGGCGTACTGGCCGGCCATCCGCCCGATCCGCAGCACCGGGTGCCCGGTGCGGTCGGAGAGCAGCGCGGCGAGCGCGTCGAGCTCGGCGAGCCGGCGGGCGGTGTGCCCGGCGCCGCACTCGTCGAGCCGCTCGGCGCAGTCGCCCGCCTGCAGCACCACCGCCCGGCCCTCGGCGACCTCGCCCAGCGCGCGCCGGGCCCGGGCGATCTCGTCCGGGCCGACCAGCGGCGGGGCCGAGGCCAGCCTGCGCACGGCGCGGCCGAGGCCCGGATGGCCCGCCCAGTCGGGCTGCTGCGCGGCGGGCGGCCCGGCGGGGCCCGCCACGGCCGGCGCGGCTGGGGTGGCGGACCGGGTCACGGCCGCGGTCCGGCAACGGTGCGGGCGATGCCCTCGATCTCGACCAGCAGGTCGGCGCGGCAGACGTCCACGACGAGGTAGCGCACCTCGGCGTGCGGGGACAGGGTGGCCTCGACGATCGCGCGCACCGTCGGGACGTCGTCCGCGTGCCGCACGTACACCTTGACCAGGTCGAGGTCGTACAGGTCGGGGACGGCCCCGGCGGCCGGGCCGGAGGCGGCGAGCACGCGGGCGATGTTCTCCAGGGCGAGTCCGGTCTGCCGCTCGACGTCGCCGTGGAACCGGGTGAGGTGCCCGGTGATGCTCGCGGTGCCCGACACGTACACCGGTCCGGGCCCGTCCAGCACCAGCCGGGTCGCGCGGGCGAACCGCGGCGCCTCCGGCCCGTACCGCTTCGGGTAGCGGTAGGCCGCGACCTGCTGCGGGTTCTCGGCCGGCGTGCCGTGCCCGTTGCGGCTGGCCAGCAGGTAGAACATGATCCCGTCGCCGCGGTCGCCGATGCCGGTCGCCGCCGGGACCTCGGTGTCGGCGAACCCGTTGCGGCGGAAGGCGTGCGCACGGCCGAGGCAGAAGTCGCGGTAGACCTCCAGACCGTCGGCGTTGTCCTCGTTGATCCGGTTGACGAAGTTCCACATCCGGAAGCAGCGGGTGTGGCCCAGCTCGTGCATCAGGTCGATCGCGGTGGTGTACGCCGAGCGGGTCGCCTCCGCGTAGCTGCCGGCCTCGGGGATGTGCCCGGCACAGAGCAGGAACTCGTCGTCGTGCGACCACACGACCCCGTTGGTGCTGCCCGTCTCGACCGGGCCCTCGGTCGTCCACACCTCGGAGAACGCGGGCAGGTCCGCGGTGCCGGTGCCCATCCCGAGCCCGAGCCGGGGATGACCCCCGGTCAGCGACGCGCCGGTGGCGGTGGCGCCGTAGTCGATCCGGCCGAGCACGGGGTGGGCCGCGCAGTAGGCGTCGGCGTCGGCGATGTCGACGAACGCGGCGGCCGGGGCGCGGCCGGGGGCGGGGCGTCGGGGGAGATCGGTGCGGGGCTGGAACTGGATCTGCGTCACGTCGGCTTCCCGTTCGCGTCGGTGAATGGGTCGGACAGTGCGGCGGCGTCGCGGCGGAACGGCAGCGGAGCCTCGCCGTGGAATCGCCGTGGAATCGCCGTGGAATCCCCAGGGACATCTCGGAGCCATCGCGGAGACGTCCCAGGGGCATCTCGGAGGAATCGCGGCGGAATCGTGCGGTCGTCGCTCGTCCCGACGGTAGGTCCGATCCGCTGGCGCCGATCCGGCCGGACACGTCACAGGGGGGTTCCAGGGGGTGGGCAGGGGGTGGGGAATCCGTTCAGGACTGAGGATTCGCCGGTTGTCAACGGCGGGTTGGGAGTAACCCCGTAACGACGGATTGGGACTGACCCCCTTGTCGGGTGTTCAGTCGTTGCTG
>NZ_VRMC01000487.1:0-267 GCF_008369905.1 Pseudonocardia sp. EV170527-09 | reverse complement strand
GTCCAATAATCGGTTTTTTCCTCATCCCGATGCTCCATAATGCGACCGAGCACACCTTTATTATTTTTCCTTTTTCGTGCCTGTCCAATATAAACTCGCTGGTTTCCATCATCATCAGCCCCAAAAAGAAGATAGACACCAGATTGTTGCAGATCAGATCTATCTTTCGACTTTATTAGATCAGTACGAGGAAGAAGATAGCACACACCTGTCCAATTACTGAGTGAAGCTTTAATTCTCCCCTGAGGAATTCCATCGATAAGATAC
>NZ_VRMC01000486.1:0-267 GCF_008369905.1 Pseudonocardia sp. EV170527-09 | reverse complement strand
GCATCCAAGAATCGCCCGTACGCCTCATCCTGCGTGGCAGTAGCCTCAGAAAGGTGATTCAGAAGTCTGCGGAGCCGCTGCTCCACCATCACCGGCGTGTACTCAAGCTCACTCATGCTTTGAGCGCCTCCCCACGCTGCCTGAATGCCTCAGAAACACTCTCAGAGCGTGCCAACCCATTCCCAGCAGCATGGTTCCACAGCTTCGTCAAAGCGTCCTTATCGGTGGTCTCAGCGATCGACTTCAGCAGCTCACGCTCAGCCACCT
>NZ_VRMC01000485.1:0-267 GCF_008369905.1 Pseudonocardia sp. EV170527-09 | reverse complement strand
GGTTTATATGAAGAATGGTCATGTGTAGAGTTGAGCTTATTGCAAGTATGGCTTGGAAAAGAAGATTGAATGAACAATCATGTTTAACCCCAAGCCATCATACATATCAAGAGAAGAAGATGAAGCGCAAGCTCAATATGATACATCTCGAAGATATCATTTGATTGAAGCTTGCAAAGGAGACATGAAGACGGAGCTTAGCGAGGGCCTCCCATAATGGAGTATGGGGGCGCATTTGGAGAAGTCTTCATCAAGCATGTGCTAGCA
>NZ_VRMC01000484.1:0-267 GCF_008369905.1 Pseudonocardia sp. EV170527-09 | reverse complement strand
TAGGACACACAGTCCCGGACACCCAGTCCTGAACACGCAGCTCAGGACACCCAGTCCTCACCGTATTCTCCTTGAGCTAAGGTCACATAGACCTCGCCCAATCACTCTGGTAAGTCTTCAAGGTAGACTCCCAAACCTTCATAGACTTCGTTCACCGGCAATCCACAATGTCTCTTGGATGCTCAGAACGCGACGCCTAACCGGCTGGAGGACGCACAGTCCTCAAGTGTAATAAGTCTTCAGATCACACAGACAAGAAGACTTAAG
>NZ_VRMC01000483.1:0-267 GCF_008369905.1 Pseudonocardia sp. EV170527-09 | reverse complement strand
ATTCAAGAGCATGTGCGCGGCGCCGAGTACGCCGAGTTCCCTGCCGCGCACCTGTCCAACGTGCAGGCCGGTGCCGCATTCAGTGATCTTGTGTTGGCGTTTCTGAACGCTCAGTGAGGAAGTTTTTGTGGACGAGAAACAACGTTATGACGAAGGCATGCAAGTACGCCGTGCGGTGCTGGGCGATGCGCATGTCGATCGCAGCCTGACCACACTGACCGAGTTCAACTCGGAATTCCAAGAGATGATCACCCGTCACGCCTGGGG
>NZ_VRMC01000482.1:0-267 GCF_008369905.1 Pseudonocardia sp. EV170527-09 | reverse complement strand
CTAATGAAGCGCCTACGGAATGTCGCCGCTGAGATGGCGCTGCATGTCCTCGCCTATAACCTCACGCGGGTGATGAACATCGTCGGCAAACCAAGCCTGATTGCAGCCATCCGCGCCGCCTGAAGGCCGGAAAGGCGCGTCCAAAGCCGCAATACCCTGCCGCGATACTCCCTTTGGCCCAGTCATTGACGATCGGACCCGACGACATCGGCCGACTGCAATGATTGGCGGCAACGGCCGCTCCCGACCTGTGCGTTTGCACACAAC
>NZ_VRMC01000481.1:0-268 GCF_008369905.1 Pseudonocardia sp. EV170527-09 | reverse complement strand
GTATCGCAGACCGGATCACCCTTCATGCACACCGAATACGTTTCCGGGTATGCCTCCGCTGGAATTGCAGCTCCGGCCTTCGACATGTCGGCATCGAGGGCTTTCTGGTTGATGGAGTTTTGGCTCAGACTAAGCGTGGCTTCGATGATGGCCCGCATCTGGGCGTCACGATTAGCGCCCGGGGTGGCATTCGCGCGCTCACGTAGGTAGTAGAGGATGGCGGCCATACCAATTGCTGACTGGTCGGCGTCTCCACTGACCTCCTGGA
>NZ_VRMC01000480.1:0-268 GCF_008369905.1 Pseudonocardia sp. EV170527-09 | reverse complement strand
AATCCCAGCCAGGGCGTTCGGACGGAAAGGGTTTCGAATCATTTTGCGAGGTCCAGAAATACCAAGTCTTCTGCCGCTGGGGTATCCTCGGCGTTCTGGATATGGATTGTTTCTCGCTTCCTGGCGCCTCGGCAGACCGTAGAAGGATCAATGCAGTATCTATGATCTCGTCCACCAATTTCGCCTACCGAGCAAGCAGGGAAGATGTTGCCGGTGGGTGTGGGGGACCAACATTTTCCCTTTGTGCATACTGACACATGCATAATTT
>NZ_VRMC01000479.1:0-268 GCF_008369905.1 Pseudonocardia sp. EV170527-09 | reverse complement strand
CTACCAGGGTACTAGCCGGCAGCCCACGTAGCTGCTGTGCCACGGTAAGGGTCTCTTCGCGCGGCGAGTACCCGGGGCATGTGGAAACGGTGGCCCGCCCATCGGTGAGAATGACGAGGGCCAAGGCGATGCCATCGTCTTTGGTGTGCTCTCGGTTAAGAAGAGAGACGGCCTGACGAAGAGCTCCTGCGAGCGGGGTGCGTCCTCCCACAGTGAGGTTATCGAGCGCTGCTGCCGCCCGGTCGAGCGAGCGGGTAGGGGGAAGAAC
>NZ_VRMC01000056.1:0-39594 GCF_008369905.1 Pseudonocardia sp. EV170527-09 | reverse complement strand
AGGACAGAGCACTGTCCCCGGTCCCGGCAGCCGTGTCATGATCGCGC
The DNA here is from genome assembly GCF_008369905.1 of Pseudonocardia sp. EV170527-09. Taxonomy (NCBI): domain Bacteria; kingdom Bacillati; phylum Actinomycetota; class Actinomycetes; order Pseudonocardiales; family Pseudonocardiaceae; genus Pseudonocardia; species Pseudonocardia sp. EV170527-09. The sequence continues at coordinate 39,547 of NZ_VRMC01000056.1, read as the reverse complement.
CCGGGCCAACGACACGTCAGGTCGTCCATCGACCGACACCACAGCCCGTCCCCGGACAGACGCCGAGGGCCACCACGCGCTGCGGGCGGGCGGGGATCTCCGCGGTGCCGAAGGCGTTGTCGATGCGGACGGGGAACGCGCCGTCGGATCCGGACGGCGCGGCGGCCGGGCCCGGATCGGAGGCGCAGGCGGTGAGCAGGCCTGCGAGGGCCAGCAGGATGATCAGTCGTCGGAGCACTCCGGGACAATAGCCGAGGCTTACCTAACCCGGAATGTTCGGAAGGTCTCGCGGCTGCGCGCTCGCACCGGCCGACGCGTCGCGGACCGGTGCGAACGCGTCGGGTCAGTCGCGCGGGCGGCGCTTGCGGGCCACGACGGCCCGGTACAGCAGCGGGTCGCGGCTGGTCGCGAGCCGGTGCCGGTAGACGGTCGCCCCGAGCTCCTCGAGCTCGCCGGAGGCCAGCAGCGACGAGATGAGGCCGGCGAACCCGGAGGTGTCGCCGTCGGTCAGGAAGTCGTCCCGCAGGGTGATCGCGACGAAGCCGTCGTCGGCGACCATGTCGAACGCGGTGCGGAACGCAGCGGGTGGGATGTCACCGAAGCCGAGCGCGGCGACGCAGGTCAGGGCGTCGAAGCCGCCCGAGGCGATGTTCTCGACGGTCTCGTCGTCGAGGGCGGTGAGGTCGACGACGTGGTAGTCGTCGTAGACCCCGGGGCGGTCGCGTTCGGCGGCGTCGCGGGCCTCGGGGAGGATGTCGATCCCCACGACCTTCCCGACGCCGCGGGCGCGCAGCTCCTCGGCGACGATGCCGTTGCCGGCGCCGACATCGAGGACGCGCAGCCCGGACGGGTCGACACCGACGGCGTCGAGCTGCTCGGCCAGGGCGCCCGCGACCACGGCGGGGGACTGGCACTGCAGGATGTCGTAGAACAGCTTCTCGTAGAGGCCGGGGATCTTGAACAGCTCGTCGTAGTCGTGGAAGCGGTACTCGGTCCACCCCTGTCCGAGGTCGATGACGCAGTACTCCGCGTCCTGCTCGAACGAGGTCGTGGGCTCCGGCAGAGCAAGCCGGTAGGTCGGTTCGGAACGCTCGACGGCCATGAAAATCCTTCCTGGTCGGGAACGGACACCTCGACGCTAGTGCACCCGAGGCATCCGATCGGGGGTGAGCGACGTCGCACGGACCGCGATGTGGCGTGGCGGTGGGGGGTGACACGATCGGCAGCGGGAGACACCCGGAGATCACCGTCGATCAGCGAGGAGAGACATGACCCAGCAGCAGAGGACCGCGATCGTCACCGGTGGGGCGCGCGGCATCGGGGCCGCCACCGCGATCCGGCTCGCCGCCGACGGACACAAGGTCGCGGTGCTGGACCTGGAGGAGTCGGCCGCGAAGGCGACCGTCGAGGCCATCGAGTCCGCGGGCGGGACCGCGGCCGCGTTCGGTGCGAACGTCGCCGACGAGCAGGCCGTCGCCGCCGCCGTCGACACGGTCACCGAACGCCTCGGTGCGCCCACCGTGCTGATCAACAACGCCGGCATCACCAAGGACAACCTGCTGTTCAAGATGACCGTCGACGACTGGGACGCGGTCATGGGTGTGCACCTGCGCGGTGCGTTCCTGATGACCCGCGCGGTGCAGAAGCACATGGTCGACGCCGCCTGGGGTCGGGTCGTGAACCTGTCCTCGACCTCGGCGCTGGGCAACCGCGGCCAGGCGAACTACTCCGCGGCGAAGGCCGGCATGCAGGGCTTCACCAAGACCCTGGCGATCGAGCTCGGCAAGTTCGGCGTCACCGCGAACTGCATCGCCCCCGGCTTCATCGCCTCGGAGATGACCAAGGCGACCGCCGAGCGGATCGGCGTGGACTGGGAGGACTTCAAGGCCGCCCGGGCCAAGGAGATCCCGGTGCAGCGCCCCGGCGCGCCCGAGGACATCGCCCAGACCGTGTCGTTCTTCGTCGACGAGCGCTCGTCGTTCGTGAGCGGCCAGGTCATCTACGTGGCCGGTGGCCCGAAGGCCTGACCCACCCCACGACGAACGGGCCGGCACCGCTGCTGCGGTGCCGGCCCGTTCTGCCGTCGCGGGGGTGTCAGGACCTGGTGGTCATCGGCACGATCGCCCAGCCGGGGATGTCCTCCTGGCCGGACACCGGCACCGCGTCGGCGGAGAAGTTGACCAGCAGCATCGAGCCGTCGGCCGCGCGGAAACCGCCCAGCGAGGAGCCGTCGGTGGCCCGGCCCAGCTCGACGGTGCCCTCGCGGAGCCGGGGTACCAGCCAGCGCCACGCCTCGGTCAGCGGGGTCGCCTGTCCGCCGTTCTCCTCGGTGGCCGGGGTCCACAGCGAGGAGTACTCGAGCGAGCTGCTGCCCTCGGGCCCCCAGAGCAGCGCGCCCTGGGTGCCGGAGCGGGCCATCGCCTGCAGAGCGGCGATCGTCGAGACCGCGCTTGCGGGGGAGTCGAAGCCGGCCTGGGCGTCGGCGGGGACGTTCGCGTAGAACTCGGCCCACCAGATCGGCAGCTGCGTCCGCTCCTGGATCCAGCGGTCGATCACCGAGAACTTCTCCGCGCCGACGTCGACCGGGGAGATCGCGTCCTGCTGTCCGCGGTTGGTCGTGGAACCGTCGACGACGATGAAGTCCGCGCCGACGTTGTTCTTCAGCCAGTAGTCCAGGACGTCGAGCGGGCGCTGGTCGAGCGCCCCCCAGGGGCCTCGGATGTTCGAGGCGTCGTGCGAGTCGACCGGGACGCTGCTCATGACGACGTAGGGGCCGCCGACCTGCACGTCGGGCCGGACGGACTTCACGGCCTGGTAGACCTGGTTGTAGAAGTTCGTGTAGCCCTCGTAGTCCCAGCGGTTCTCGGCCTGGTTGTAGAAGCCCTTCAGCTCGTTCCACACCAGGACGCGGTCGACCTGCGGGTACCGCTGCACGGCCTCACGGGCGAGGTTGGCGAAGTCGGCGAAGTGCTCGGGCAGCGGGGCCTTCTCGAGCCGGTCCCAGCGGGTGTCGCCGCTGTCGCGCGGTGCGCCCTTCATCCAGTCCGGGGAGCAGCACAGCGTCAGCATGGCCTTGCCGCCGGTCTCCTCGGTGAGCTGCATCCGGCGGTCCAGCGAGCCCCAGTCGAACTCACCGGGCCGCGGCTCGGGGTTGAGCGTGCCGAAGCCCATGATGTGGTGGTTCTGGTACTCCTGGCCGAGGCTCGACAGGATGTCGACCCCGCGCTGGCGGGCCTGCGCTGGCTCGGTGTCGTCGAGGCTGTCCTGGGTGTGGGTCACCCCGATCTCCATCGGTCCCGGCTGCTTGTCCCACCGCCAGCTGCCCAGGTCGACGGCCTTCGCGGAGGCCTCCAGGGCCGACGACGGCGCGGTGCCTCCGGCGGTGTCGTCACCGCCGACCCCCGAGGTGCAGGCGGCGAGGGCCAGGACCCCCGAGAGCACCAGGGCCAGGGCCGGGGCCCGGCGCAGGCCGGGCCGGAACCGGGGGGTCCGCGACGCGGACCTCGGTCCTGACGTCGTCGGGGAGGGACGGCGTGACGCTCGCACGGGGTGGTGACCTCACGTTCTGACCGGACGCGGCGCCGGGCGGATGCCGTGGCGCACGCGGGCTCGTACTGACTCCTGCACTCCTGCGCGGGACGGTGTCCCGGCGAGGTGCTCCCAGCGTGTCAGGGGCCTCCTGTGACCTGACTGAGAGAACCGCGGGCGCCCGGAGCCGGCGCGAGCCCGCTATCGGACGTTCGGAGCAGGGTAGGGCCGCGGTTCGCGAGGGCTGCACGCAGCCCCGTCACGCAGGTGGACCTTCTTGTCGCGCAGCGTGTACACGCGGTCGGCCCGCGGCAGCACCGCCGGGTCGTGGGTGATGACCAGCACCGCGCGCCCCGCCGCGGCGGCGAGCAGGTCGTCGAGGACGGCGTCGCGGGTGTCCGGGTCGAGGTGGGCGGTGGGCTCGTCGAGCACCAGCACCGCCGGGTCGACGAGCAGCGCGCGGGCCAGCGCGAGCCGCCGGCGCATCCCACCGGACAGCCGGGCGCCGTGTGCGCCGACCTCGTCGTCGAGCGCCAGGCCGGTGAGCCCGACCCGGCGCAGGACGGCGTGCAGGACGGCGTCGTCGGCGTCGGGGGCGGCCAGGCGCAGGTTCTCCCGGACCGTCGAGTCGAACACGTGCGGGTCGGCCGGCACCCCGGACACCACCGCGCGGACCTCCTCGGGAGGCCGCACCGCCAGGTCGTGCCCGTCGAGCCGGACGGTGCCCGCGCGCGGGTCGAGGAACCGGAACAGCACCGCGGCCAGCGTCGACTTGCCCGACCCACTGGGGCCGACCAGCGCCACGACCTCCCCGCGTCCGACGTCGAGGTCCACCCCGTGCAGGACGGTGCGGCCGCGGCCGTCCGGTCCCGGTCCGGGCCAGGCGGCGGTGAGACCTCGGATCGCCAGGTCGCCGCGGCGGGGCAGCGGGGTGGATCCCGGTTCGCGGTGTGCGACGGCGGGCGCGGCGCCGAGCACCGGAACCAGCCGGGCCAGCCCGGCGCGGACCGCGGCGAGCCGGGCCGCGGCGGCGGGCAGCGGCGCGACGATCTCGAACGCGGCCAGCGCGGTCAGCACCAGCACGGCCAGCGGGACCACACCCAGCGCACCGGCGTCGACGGCGGCGACGCCCAGCAGCAACGTCCCGGCCAGGGTGAGCCCGGCGACCAGGGCGCCGGATCCCGCGCCGAGGCCGAGCAGCGCGGCGTCGCGGCGGGCGGTGCGGGTCAGCTCGGCGTCGGCCCGGGCGACCGCGTCGACGGCGTGGCCGGTCGCGCCGTGGGCCAGCAGCTCGGGGCCGCCGTCGAGCAGGTCGACCAGGGCGGTCGCCAGCCGGTCCCTCGCGACGCCGGCGCGCTCGGCGGGCCGCCGCGACAGCGCCGCGGCGAGGGCGGGCACCGCGACCCCGGCGAGCAGCAGCCCGCCCGCGAGCAGCGCGCCGCCGGGGAGGTGGAGCGCGGTGGCGAGCAGCACCGCACCGGACCCGGCGACCGCGGCCGCGACGACCGGCAGCATCCCGCGCACGACCAGGTCCTGCACGGAGTCGGTGTCGCCGACCAGCCGGGCGACGAGCTCGCCGGACCGGAACCGGTGGACCGGCTCGGTGGCGGAGAGCCGGGCGTAGACGCGGCCGCGCATGTCCGACAGCGCGCGCAGGGCGGCGTCGTGCCCGACCAGCCGCTCGGCGTAGCGGGCGATTCCGCGTCCGACGCCGAGGGCGCGGGTGAGCACGACGGCGACCGACAGCGCCGTCACCGACGGGTGCTGGGCGGCGGTGGCGAGCAGCCAGGCGGCCAGCGACAGCAGCCCGGCACCGCAGGCGGTGGCGAGCGCGCCGAGCAGTGCGCCGCCGACGACGCCGCGCAGCCGGGGCGCCAGCACGCTGCGGGCGAGCGACCAGGGGCTCATCGGGGACTCCCGGCGGGTGCGGTCGTGGTCGGGGTGATCGTGACCGGAGTGATCGTGACCGTGCGGTCGGTGTGCTCGGCCCAGCCCGCGTCGTGGGCGACGACGACCGAGGTGCGCCCGCGCAGCAGCTCGGTGGCCGCGGTGCGGACCGCGGCGGCGGAGTCGGGGTCGAGGTGCGCGGTCGGCTCGTCGAGCAGGACCAGCGGGGCGTCGCGCAGGAACGCCCTGGCCAGCGCGACCCGCTGGCGCTCGCCGGAGGACAGCTGCGTGCCGCCCTCACCGAGCACGGTGTCCCAGCCCCGGGGCAGCCGGGCGACGACGGTGTCGAGCCCGGCCCGGCGTGCGGCCGCGCGGACGGCGTCGTCGGTGGCGTGGTCCCGCCCGGCGCCGAGCCGGACGTTGGCGGCGACGGTGTCGGCGAACAGGTGCGGCTGCTGCGGGACCCAGGCCACCCCGCGCCGCCAGGCGTCCAGGTCCAGCTCCGCGAGCTCGGCGCCGGTTCCGTCCCGGCCGTGCACGGTCACGGTGCCGCCGGTCGGGGCGACCGTGCCGAGCAGCACGCCGAGCAGGGTGGACTTCCCGGCCCCGGACGGGCCGCGCAGCAGCACCGTCTCACCGGGGGTGAGGGTCAGCGACAGCCCGGCGACGGCGTCGGTGTCCGCGCCGGGGTAGCGCACCCGCAGCCCGTCGACGGTCAGGCCGCGCCCGGCCGGGTCGGCGGGCGGCACCGGAGCGGTCCCGCCGGTGGCACCGCCGACGGGGCGGTCGAGCTCGGTGAACACCTGCCGGGCGGCGGCGACTCCCTCCATGCTGGCGTGGAACCGGGCACCGACCTCGCGCAGCGGCAGGTACGCCTCCGGGGCCAGGACCAGCACGAACAGCGCGGTGGCGTAGTCGAGGTTCCCGTAGAGCAGCCGCAGCCCGACCTCGACGGCGACCAGGGCGACGGCGAGCGTCGCGAGGACCTCCAGCACGAACGCGGACAGGAACGCGACCCGCAGGGTGCCGGTCATGGCGTGCCGGTGGGCGTCGGTGGTCTCCCGGACCTTGCCCGCGACGACCTGCGCGCGGCGGAACAGTGCGAGGGTCGGCAGCCCCTGCACGACGTCGAGGAAGTGCCCGCCGAGGCGCGACAGCAGCCGCCACTGGCGGTCGGTCCTGGCCCGGGTGTGCATCCCGACCAGGACCATGAACAGCGGGATCAGCGGCAGCGTCACCCCGATGACGACCGCGGAGATCCAGTCGGCGTCGGCGACGACGATCAGCACCGCGACCGGGACGAGGACGGCGAGCACCAGCTGGGGCAGGTAGCGGGCGAAGTAGTCGTCGAGGGCGTCGAGCCCGCGGGTGGCGAGGGTGACGATCTCGCCCGAGGACCGCCGCGGGTCCGGCGCGGCGAGCGCGAGCCGGCGCACGAGCTGCATCCGCAGCTGGGACTTGGCGCGGGCGGCGCTGCGCAGTGCCGCGGACTCCGCGCCGTAGGACAGCAGCGCCCGCGCCACCGCGACGACGGCGACGCCCCCGACCAGCCAGGCCAGGGTGTCGAGCCCGGCGCCCGGACCGGTGGGCGTGCCGTCGGTGGCGAACGACGGCGTCGCCCCGGCCACCACCCGTGACACGAGCCAGGCCTGGGCCAGGATCAGTCCGGTCGCGGCGACCCCGCAGCCCGCGGCGACGGCCAGGTGCACCCGGACCGCGCTCGCGGTGCGCAGCAGCCGCGGGTCGACGGGCGGTCCGCCCGAGGGCGGCGCCCCGGCGGTGCCCGACGGGACCGACGGAGCCGACGGGGTGGATGGGTGCGACACGGTCGTCATCGTGGTGCCGGTACCGCGGTGCCACGAGGGCCGCCAGAGGTCGCATCCGGTGCGACCCGCGCCCCGCCGAGGCGCTTGCGGAACACCCAGTAGCTCCAGGACTGGTAGGCGGGGACCAGCGGCAGGAACACGGCCGCGACCCAGCTCATGACCGTGAGCGTGTAGGGTGCGGACGCGGCGTTCGCGACGGTGAGGGTGTGGGCGGGGTCGGTGGTCGAGGGCAGCAGCGACGGGTACAGCTGCCCGAACAGCACGACTGACAGCCCGCCGATCGACAGCGCGGTGGCGGTGAACGCCCACCCCTCGCGGCCGAGCAGCAGCGCCACCCCGGCCGCGGCGAGGGCCAGCCCGCTGACCCAGGCGACCGTGCCGGTCCAGGACGGCTCACGCAGGGCGAGCGTCGCGGCCAGGAAGGCGACGGTGACCAGCAGGACCGGGACGACCGCCCGCAGGGCGAACCGGCGTGCCCGGTACCGCACCGGCCCGTCGGTCTTGAGCGCCAGGAACACCGCGCCGTGCAGGAGGAACAGCGCGGTGGTGACGACGCCGCCGAGCAGGGCGTAGCCGTTCAGCAGGTCCGCGAGCGATGCCGTGACCACGGTGTTCTGCCCGCTGCCCGGGGCGCTGAGCACGGTCGGCAGGCCGCGGACCAGGTTGGCGAGCACCAGGCCCCACACGAAGGCCGGGACCAGCGACCCGAGAGCGATCATGAGGTCCCAGCGGGCCTTCCAGGCCGCGTCGGAGCGCTTGTGCCGGTACTCCAGCCCGACCCCGCGCACGATCAGGCCCAGCAGGACGAGCAGGACCGGCAGGTAGAGACCGGACAGCGTCGCGGCGTACCAGGCGGGGAACGCGGCGAACATCGCGCCGACGGCGGCGATCAGCCACACCTCGTTGCCGTCCCACACCGGGCCGATCGCGCCGAGCGCCGCCTCGCGGTCGGCCTCGTCGTCGCGGCCCAGGACGCGGACCAGCATCCCGACGCCGAAGTCGAACCCCTCGAGCACCAGGTAGCCGGTCCACAGCACGGCCACGGCCAGGAACCAGATCGTGGGCAGGTCCATCGTCGTCCCTCCGCAGGTCAGTAGCTGAACGCCGCGGGGCGGCGCTCGTCGTCGGTGCCGACGGCGGGGCCGTCGTCGGGGCCGTCGGGATCGTCGGTGTAGGGGAGTGCGGCGCCGGGACCGGCCTGCACGTAGCGGAACAGCAGCCGCACCTCGACGACGGCGAGCACCCCGTAGAGCGCGGTGAACGTGGCCAGGGAGAACGCGACCTGGCCCAGGCTCACCCCGGGGGAGACGCTCTGGGCGGTGAGCAGCTCGCCGTGCACCGTCCAGGGCTGGCGGCCCATCTCGGTCAGCACCCAGCCGGCGATGTTCCCGGCCAGCGCCGCGGGCAGGGCGGCGATCACGCCCCGGTAGGCCCACCGCTGGAGCCGCCCGGCCGGAGCCGGTGCGCCGTCGCGGGTGAACCCGGGCAGCCGTCCGCCGCGGGTGAGCCAGAGCCCGGCCGTCGCGACCGCGACCCCGGCCAGGCCGAGGCCCATCATCAGCCGGAACGCCCAGTAGAGGACGGCGATGTTGGGCCGGTAGTCCCCGGGGCCGTAGAGCGCCTCGTACTGCGCCTGCACGTTCTCGATGCCCTGCACCGGGCCCCACGGGCTCCCGGTGGCCAGGAAGCTCAGGACGCCGGGGATCTGCACGTTGATGTGGTTGCGGCTGCCCTGGACGTCGCCGACGGCGAACAACGAGAACCCGGCCGACTCCTCGGTCTGCCACAGCGCCTCGGCCGAGGCGAGCTTCATCGGCTCGTAGGTGGCGGCCAGCTTGGCCTGGTGGTCACCGGAGGCGATGACCAGCACCCCGGCGACGAGGGTGACGAGGAACCCGGTGCGCAGGGTCTTGCGGAACAGCGTGTGCTCGCTCGGGTGCGGCGTCGCGTCACCGGATCGGCGCCAGCGCTCGCGCATCAGCTTCCAGGCGCTCACCGCGGCGACGAACAGGCCCGCGATCAGGAACGCCGCGGCGACGACGTGGGCGTAGGTCGACCAGGCCTGCGGGTTGGTCAGCACGGCGCCGATGTCGGTGAGCCGGGCCCGGCCGGTGGCGCGGTCGACCTCGTAGCCGACCGGGTTCCGCATCCAGGCGTTCGCCGCGAGGATGAAGTACGCCGAGAGGTTCGACCCGATCGCGGCGGCCCAGATGCAGGCCAGGTGCACGCCCCGGCGCAGCCGGTCCCACCCGAAGATCCACAGCCCGATGAAGGTGGACTCGAGGAAGAACGCGATGAGCGCCTCCATCGCCAGCGGCGCGCCGAACACGTCGCCGACGAAGGTGGAATAGGCGCTCCAGTTCATCCCGAACTGGAACTCCTGCACGATCCCGGTGACCACACCCATCGCGAAGTTGATCAGGAACAGCTTCCCGAAGAACTTCGTCGCCCGCAGGTACTCCTCCCGGCCCGTGCGGAACCAGGCGGTCTGCAGCGACGCGACGATCACCGACAGTCCGATGGTCAGCGGCACGAACAGGAAGTGGTAGATCGTGGTGATCCCGAACTGCCAGCGAGCCAGGTCGAGCGCGTCCATCGGGACCTCCCGAGCGAAGTTCTACGTCCAGTAGTAGTTCTACCGGAAGTAGAAGATCAGCGGGGATCCGGGCCCGGTGGCGCTGGACACGCGGGCCGCCGCGGGTGCGCTCGCCCCCCGGGTCCGGGGGGTCCGTCCGGTCCCGGTCAGGCGACGGCGAGCGCGCGCCGCAGGAAGTCCACCTGCGCGGCCACGGACCGCTCGAACATCTCGCCGAGGTAGATGTCGAAGTGCCCGCACGGCAGCTCCAGCACCTCCGAGCCCGCCCCGGCCCGCGCGGCGACCGCACGCACCGACGCCGGCGGCGCGATCGAGTCCCGCGCCGCGACGACGACGAGGATCGGCGCCCGCAGCCGCCGCGCCGCCGTCACCGGGCGGTTGAGCGGGATGCGCAGCGCGCCCCGGGCCCGCATGGTGTTGCGGAACCCGGGTCCGGCGATCGAGGAGTAGCCGCTCACGGCGTCGTGCGAGGTGATCGCCGCGGTCGACCCGGGCGGCCCGAACACCGCGATCCGGTGCGGCGGGCGCCCGAGCAGCCCGGCGGCGGTGTCGCGCAGGCCGTGCCCGGTGAGGCGGGCCAGCTGCCCGGGCCCGGCGTAGCGCAGGATCTCCAGCAGCGCGGCGGCCCCGTCCATCGCGGCACCCTGGGAGATCACCGCGGCGACCTGGCCGTCGCGGGCGGCGACCGGGACGACGTGCCCGCCGGAGTACGAGCTGCCCCACAGCACGATCCGCTCCGGGTCGACGCCGGGCAGCGTGCGGGCGTACGCGATCGCGGCGTGGTAGTCGGCGCGGTGGCGGCCGTGGTGGACGTCCTGGTCGAGCTGCGGGTCGCCGGTGCCGTCGGAGGCGCCGAACCCGCGGTAGTCGAACACCAGCACCGCGCAGCCCGCGGTGGCGAAACGCTGTGCGAAGGGCAGCAGCCCGGAGTCACGGGTGGCGCCGAACCCGTGCGCCATGACGACGCAGGGCCGGCCACGGTCGTTCGTGAGCGCGTCGCCGGACGCCGTGAGGAGCCAGGCCGCGCAGCGCAGCCCGCCGCTCGGGAACGACGTCTCGGCGGGGGTGACGGTCATCGTCGGCTCCTGCGGTGCACGGGCGGATCGAGTCGGTCCGGGCCGCTCGCGGCAGCACGCGGCGACTCGGGGCCGGGTCATCGTGCCGCACCCCGGTGCCCGGCTGCTCGGTCAGGCCCCGGTCGGGCCGAACTGCTCGATCCGGATCGCGTGGTCGGGTACCCCGGCGGCGGCGAGCAGGTCGGCCGCGGCGGCGGAGAAGGCCGGCGAGCCGCACACGAACGCGGTCTCCCCGCCGCGGACCAGCGGGGCGACGTCGGCGAGGGTGAGCCGGCCCGCCGGGCGGGTCGCGCCGGGCGGGGCGGCCCGGGTGAACGCCGCGGTGACCGGCGGACCGGTGAGCTCCTCGCCGTAGAACAGGTCGTCGGGGGTGCGGACCGAGACCAGCATCCGCACCAGGTCGGCACGGCCGACGGCGCGGGCGTGGCGCAGCATCGCGGCCAGCGGGACCTGCCCGGACCCGCCGCCGACCAGCAGCGCGGGGGAGACGCCGTCCCAGGCGAACCAGCCACCGACCGGGCCACGGACCTCCAGCACGTCCCCGACGACGGCGACGTCGTGCAGGAAGCCCGACACCTCGCCGTCGTCGAGACGTTCGACGGTCAGCGCGATCTTCGGCCGCCCGTCGGGCGCGGAGGCGACCGAGTACGAGCGCTGCGCGGTGTAGCCGTCCTCGGCGGTCAGGCGCAGCACGTAGTACTGGCCGGGCAGGTGGGTGGCCGGTTCCTCCAGACCCAGCCGGAAGGTCCTCACCCCCGGGGCCTCGTCGTGCACCGACAGCACGGTCGCGGCCTGCCAGCGCAGGGTGCGGCGTGGGGTGGTGTCCACGGTCAGTCCCCCTGGAACCGCTGCTCGGACCACGGGTCGCCGCGGTCGTGGTAGCCGTTGCGCTCCCAGAAGCCGGGCTCGTCCTCGGCGAGCAGGCGCAGCCCGGCGACCCACTTCGCGCTCTTCCAGAAGTAGAGGTGCGGCACCAGCAGCCGCGCCGGGCCGCCGTGCTCGCGGGTCAGCGGCGCGCCCTGCGCCTCGAACGCCAGCCACGCCCGGCCGCCCGTCAGGTCCGACAGCGGCATGTTCGTGGTGTAGCCCGAGTGCGAGTGCGCGACGGCGAACCGCGCCTCCGGCAGTGGTCCCGCGGCCTCCAGCAGCGTGTCGATCGCGACCCCGCTCCAGCGCATCCCGAACTTCGACCAGGTCGTGACGCAGTGGATGTCGCCGTCCCACCGCTCGCGGGGCACGGCGCGGATCTCGTCCCAGGTCCACTCGACCGGGCGCTGCACGAGACCGTCGATGCGGAAGGTCCAGCGGGCGGTGTCCAGCACGGGGGCGCGTTCGGCGGTCAGCACCGGCCACTGGTCGCCGGCGTCGTACTGGCCGGGCGGCAGCCGTCGGTCACGCGGTCTGCGCCCGACGAATCCTCGGGTCACGCGGGGCATGCCGACCACAATGCACCCCCGCACCCGGTTGTTCCCGCCCCGGCCCGTCTCACCGGCACCCGGCGGCCCGGGGCTACCGGTGAGGACTACCGGCGGGGAACGGCCGGGTGTACGCCGCGAGACCCCCGGACGGCCCCGTTGCGCCAGTCGGGTGCATCACAGGCCGTGCGCGCCTCGCCACAGCGCATGCCCCTGGCGGCACCGGCTCACTAGACTCCGCTGCACTTCGGTGGCGTCGACGACGGCGCCATCCGGCGGGCAACGAGGCCGCCCCGCGGGCCGGTGAGGAGAACAGAGCGGATGACGGACAGTGACCGCAGCGCGGTCGGCCGCGCAGCCGGTCCGGAGGGCTCTTCCGTGGATGCTCCGGTGGAGCCGGAGGAGCTGGTCCTCGCGGGCGGCTTCGACCCGGTCACCCGCGACCAGTGGCTCGCCGCCGTGGACGCGGTGGTGCGCAAGTCGGGCCGGATCGGCGAGGACGCCGAGCTCGGGGCCGGGGTCGAGACCCTGACCCGCACCTCACCCGACGGGATCCGGGTCGCTCCGCTCTACGCCGAGGAGGACACCACCGACCTGCCGCCCACCGGCGTGCCGGGGTCGTGGCCGTTCACCCGCGGCGCCCGCACCGACGGGCACGTCCCCGACGGCTGGGACATCCGCCAGCGCCACGCCGGCACCGACCCGGCCGCCGTCCGGGAGGCCGTGCTGGCCGACCTGGAGTGCGGCGTCACCTCGGTGTGGCTGCGGGTGGGCGAGGGCGGCGTCGCCGTCGCCGACCTGGCGCGCGCCCTCGACGGCGTGCACCTGGACCTGGCCGGGGTCGCCCTCGACGCCGGGACCGAGCAGGTCGCCGCCGCGCACGCCTACCTGGACCTGGCCGCCCGCAACGGCGTCGAGGACGCCGAGCTGCTCGGCTCGTTGGGCGTCGACCCGATCGGGCTGCGCGCCCGCGCGGGCTCCGGCCCTGACGTCGACAGCGTCGTCGAGGTCGCCCGCCGCGTGCACGGCACCTTCGACAAGGTCACCGCGATCACCGTCGACGCGACCGTGGTCCGCGAGGCCGGCGGCTCCGACGCCCAGGAGCTGGGGTGGTCCCTGGCCGCGGGGGTCGCCTACCTGCGCGCCCTCGACGCCGCGGGGATCGGGGTGGCCGACGCGGCCCGGCTGATCGAGTTCCGCTACGCCGCCACCCCCGAGCAGTTCCCGACGATCGCGACCCTGCGGGCGGGCCGGCGGCTGTGGGCCCGGGTGCTGGAGGCCTCCGGCGTCACCGACGTGCCGCAGACCCAGCACGCCACCGTCCCCGACGCGCTGTTCACCCGGCGCGACCCGTGGGTGAACATGCTGCGCGGCACCGTCGCCGGGTTCGCCGCGGGTGTCGGCGGGGCCGACGCGGTCACCGTGCCGCCGTTCGACGCCGCCCTCGGTGTCGCCGAGCCGTTCTCCCGCCGCATCGCCCGCAACACCCAGAACCTGCTGGTGGAGGAGTCGCACCTGGCGCGGGTCATCGACCCGGCGGGCGGGTCCTGGTACGTCGAGCACCTCACCGACGACCTCGCGCGGGTGGCCTGGGAGTTCTTCGTCGAGATCGAGGCCGCGGGTGGCGCCGTCGCCGCGCTCGACTCCGGCCTGGTCGCGGAGAAGGTGGGTGAGGTCCGTGCCCGCCGCGAGGCCGACGTCGCGAAGCGGAAGGCCCCGCTCACCGGCGTCTCGGAGTTCCCGGACCTGAACGAGAAGCCGGTGCGGCGCACCCCGCTGCCGCCGGCCGTCGAGCGCGGGGGGCTGCCGCTCTACCGCCCCGCCGAGGCCTACGAGGCCCACCGGGACCGCTCCGACGCGCTGCTGGCCGAGACGGGCTCGCGTCCCACCGCCTTCCTGGCGACCCTCGGCCCGCTGGCGGTCTACACCGCCCGCGCCGGGTTCACCCGCAACCTGCTGGCCGCGGGCGGTGTCGACACCGTCGACGCCGGCCCGACCGAGACCGCCGCCGACGTCGTCGAGGCGTTCGGGAAGAGCGGCTCGCCGGTCGCGGTGCTCTGCTCCTCGGACACGCTCTACGACGAGCGGGCCGCCGAGACCGCTGCCGCGCTGCGCGAGGCCGGGGCCACGCACATCCTGCTCGCGGGGAAGCCGAAGGAGCCGGTGCCCGGCGTCGACGGCCACCTGTTCGCCGGCTGCGACGCCCTCGCCGTCCTGGACGACGTGTACACCCACCTGGAGGGCTCGAAGTGAGCATTCCCGACTTCACCACCGTGCCGCTCCTCGGCGACACGGGCGAGACGGGCGACACCGCCGCCGCGACCACCTGGAACGGCTCCGCCGAGGTCTGGGAGGCCCCGGAGGGGATCGGCGTCAAGCCGCTCTACACCGCCGACGACCTCGCCGGCGTCGACTTCCTGCACACCTACCCGGGCATCACCCCGTACCTGCGCGGGCCGTACCCGACGATGTACACCAATCAGCCGTGGACGGTGCGCCAGTACGCCGGGTTCTCCACCGCCGCGGAGTCCAACGCGTTCTACCGGCGCAACCTCGCCGCCGGGCAGAAGGGCCTGTCGATCGCGTTCGACCTCGCCACCCACCGCGGCTACGACTCCGACCACCCCCGCGTCGCGGGCGACGTCGGCATGGCCGGTGTCGCGATCGACTCGATCCTCGACATGCGCCAGCTCTTCGACGGCATCCCGCTGGACAAGATGTCGGTGTCGATGACGATGAACGGCGCCGTCCTGCCGGTGCTGGCGCTCTACATCGTCGCCGCCGAGGAACAGGGCGTGAGCCCCGAGAAGCTGACCGGAACCATTCAGAACGACATTCTGAAGGAGTTCATGGTCCGCAACACCTACATCTACCCGCCGCAGCCGTCGATGCAGATCATCTCCGACATCTTCGGCTTCACCAGCCGGAAGATGCCGAAGTTCAACTCGATCTCCATCTCCGGGTACCACATCCAGGAGGCGGGTGCGACCAACGACCTGGAGCTCGCCTACACCCTGGCCGACGGTGTGGAGTACCTGCGGGCCGGCGTCGACGCGGGCCTGGACATCGACCGGTTCGCCCCGCGGCTGAGCTTCTTCTGGGCGATCGGCATGAACTTCTTCATGGAGGTCGCCAAGATGCGGGCCGCGCGCCTGCTCTGGTCGAAGCTCGTGAACCGGTTCGAGCCGCAGAACGCCAAGTCGCTGTCGCTGCGGACGCACTCCCAGACCTCCGGCTGGTCACTGACCGCGCAGGACGTCTACAACAACGTCGTCCGCACCTGCGTCGAGGCGATGGCCGCGACCCAGGGCCACACCCAGTCGCTGCACACCAACGCCCTCGACGAGGCCCTCGCGCTGCCGACGGACTTCTCCGCGCGGATCGCCCGCAACACCCAGCTGCTGCTGCAGCAGGAGTCGGGCACCACGAACGTCGTCGACCCGTGGGGCGGCTCGTACTACGTCGAGAAGCTCACCTACGACCTCGCCAAGCGGGCGTGGGCGCACATCGACGAGGTCGAGAAGGCCGGCGGCATGGCCCAGGCGATCGACGCGGGCATCCCGAAGATGCGCGTCGAGGAGGCCGCGGCCCGCACCCAGGCCCGCATCGACTCCGGCCGCCAGCCGGTCATCGGCGTCAACAAGTACGTCGTCGAGGCCGACGAGCAGATCGACGTGCTCAAGGTCGACAACAAGAACGTGCGACGCGAGCAGCTCGAGAAGCTGCAGCGGTTGCGCGCCGAGCGCGACGACCGCGCCGTCGACGAGGCGCTGCGGGCGCTCACCGGCGCCGCGGAGAAGATCGCCGAGGGCTCGTCGCGCTCCGACGACGAGAACCTGCTCCAGCTGGCCGTGAACGCGGCCCGCGACCAGGCCACGGTCGGGGAGATCTCCGACGCACTCGAGAAGGTCTTCGGGCGCCACGCCGGTCAGATCCGCATCATCTCCGGTGTGTACTCCGCCGAGGCCGGGCAGAACCCGGCGATCGACCGCGCCCGCGAGCTCGTCTCCGAGTTCGCCCGCCACGAGGGCCGCCAGCCCCGCATCCTGGTCGCGAAGATGGGCCAGGACGGCCACGACCGCGGCCAGAAGGTCATCTCCACCGCGTTCGCCGACATCGGCTTCGACGTCGACGTCGGGCCGCTGTTCCAGACCCCGGCCGAGGTCGCGAAGCAGGCCGCCGAGTCCGACGTGCACGTGATCGGCGCCAGCTCGCTGGCCGCCGGGCACCTCACGCTGGTCCCGGAGCTGCGCCGCGAGCTCGCCGAGCTGGGGCGCGACGACATCATGGTCGTCGTCGGCGGGGTCATCCCGCCCGCGGACGTGCCGGAGCTGCTGGAGATGGGCGCGGCCGCGGTGTTCCCGCCCGGCACGGTCATTGCCGAGGCCGCCGTCGACCTGCTCGGCAAGCTGTCCGCCGCGCTCGGCCACGACGACCCGGACACGGCCGCACCGGCCGGCAGCGTCTACGCCGACTGAGCCCGCCGGCACGGTGCGGCCGTCACCGTGCAGCCGTCACCGTGCAGCCGTCACCGTGCAGCCGTCACCGTGCCGCCGTCACCGTGCCGCCGTCAGAGTGTCGCCGTCATCGCGCCCGGTGTGCCCAGCCGCGCACCGGGCGCGGTGCCGACCCGCAAGGAGAGTCCCGCCGATGGCCCCTCGCGTCCCCGACCCCGCGGAGCTCGCCCGCGGGGTCCTGGCCGGCGACCGCACCCTGCTCGCCCGGGCGATCACCCTGGTCGAGTCCAGCAGGCCCGACCACCAGCGGGCCGCCCAGGAGCTGCTCCTGGAGCTCACCCCGAAGGCCGGGCACGCGGTCCGGGTCGGCATCTCCGGGGTGCCCGGTGTCGGGAAGTCGACGTTCATCGAGGCGATGGGGTCGAAGCTCACCGGGCAGGGCCACCGGGTGGCGGTGCTCGCCGTCGACCCGTCGTCCACCCGGACCCGCGGCTCCATCCTGGGGGACAAGACCCGGATGCCGCGCCTGGCCGTCGACCCGGACGCGTTCGTGCGGCCCTCGCCCTCGGCGGGCACGCTCGGCGGGGTCGCCCGCCGCACCCGGGAGACGATGGTGGTCATGGAGGCCGCCGGCTTCGACGTCGTGCTCGTCGAGACCGTCGGGGTCGGCCAGTCCGAGACCGCCGTCGCCGGGATGGTCGACACCTTCCTTTTCCTCACCATCGCCCGCACCGGCGACGCGCTGCAGGGGATCAAGAAGGGCATCCTGGAGCTCGCCGACGTCGTCGCGGTGAACAAGGCCGACGGCCCGCACGAGCGCGACGCCCGCGCCGCGGCCCGTGAGCTCGCCGGCGCGCTGCACATGATGACCCCCACCTCGGCGCACTGGCGCACCCCGGTGCTGTCCTGCTCTGCGCAGACCGGGAAGGGTCTGGACACGGTGTGGGAGAAGGTCACCGCGCACCGCGAGGCCCTCGAGTCCGCCGGTGAGCTCGCGACCCGGCGTGCCGACCAGCAGGTCGAGTGGATGTGGCAGATGGTGCGCGACCGGCTGATGGACCGGGTGCTGCACGACCCGGCGACGGCCGAGCGGCTCCCGAAGCTCACCGCCGAGGTCCGCGAGGGCGGGCTCACCCCCACCCTCGCCGCCCAGCAGATCCTCGACGTCCTGGGCTGAACCACCCGTTTCGGTCCCTGCCCGCACCGGGGTGGGTCACTAGCGTCGGCGACCGTGAACGAGCGGATCATCCCCGGGATGCTGGCGATCGGGCTCGGGTCGGCGCTGGTGCTGGCCGTGCTCGTCCCCGTCGTCGCGCTGACCTACCGTCGCCGTGGCCGCTTCGGCCCCGGGGAGCTGGCCGTGCTCGTCGCCGTCCCGGTGTACGGCCTGGCGATCCTCGGCTACACCCTGCTCCCGCTGCCCCAGGTCGACGCGGCGTTCTGCGCCGGGCGCACCGCGGCGGACTCGCTGCAGACCCGGCCGTTCGCCTTCGTCGGCGACATCGCCCGGATCGCCGCCCGCCAGGACGCGACCGGTGCGCGGGCCTGGCTCGCGAACGCCGCCGTCCAGCAGGTCGTGCTCAACGTGGTGCTGTTCGCCCCGCTCGGCTGGCTGCTGCGCGGGGTGTTCCGCCGCTCGCTGCCGGTCACCGTCGCCGCCGGGTTCGCGGTCTCGCTGCTCGTCGAGGCCACCCAGTACACCGGCAACTGGTTCCTGTTCCCGTGCGCCTACCGGCTCGCCGACGTCGACGACCTCATCGCCAACACCGCGGGCGCCCTGCTCGGCGGGCTCACCGCGATGCTGCTGCGGCCCCGCTCGTGGGACGAGACGGGCGACCCGGACCTCCCGGCGCCGGTCACCGGCGGGCGACGCCTGCTCGGCGCCGTGTGCGACCTGATGGCGGTGTGGGCGACCGGGGCGCTGTGCGGGGCGCTGCTGCTCGGTGGGGTCACCGTCGTCGCCGGGCTGCGGTCGCCGTTCCCGGACTGGTACGACACCGCCAACGCCGTCGTCGGCTTCTGGGTGCCGTTGCTGGCGTTCCTGGTCGTGCCGCTGTTCGGCCGGGGCGGGACGGTCGGCCAGCGTGCGGTGCGGGTGCGCCCGGCGCTGCCGGACGGCAGGGTCCCCGGCCGCGGACGCCGCCTCGCCCGGGCGCTGCTCGGCACCGGCGGGTTCCTGCTGCTGTCCGGTCCGTCCGGGGCGTTCGGCCTGCTCGGGCTGGTGTGGGGGCTCGTCGGCCTGGTCGGGCTCTGGCACAGCACCGGCCACCGCGGGGTGGCCGGACGGCTCTCCGGGCTCACGATGGTCGATGCCAGGGAGCCCGCCCGCACCACCCCGGACGGCCGTCCCGTGGTGCGGGACGGGTCCGCGGGCTGACCGCTCAGGACCGGGCGTCGGCCAGCTTCTCCGCCAGCGCCGCCCGCAGGATCGCCTGCTCCGCGGCGAGCATCGTGAACGTGCACCCCAGCGCCCGGAAGCGCCGCACGTGCGCGGGGGAGTCGCAGTAGATGCCCACCGGGACCCCCGCGCCCGCGCACACCGCGGTGATCCCGGAGACCAGCTCGGCGTGCCGGTCGGCCCCCGGGCCGCCGTCGCCCTGGGCGGCGACCGGGAGCCCGTGCGCCAGCGCCAGGTCCGACGGCCCGACGAACACCGCCGCCACCCCGTCGACGGCCACGATGTCGGCCAGGTTCGCCACCGCCGCGACCGTCTCCACCATCACCACCGTGCGGGGCGGGGCGAACACGTCGCGGCCCTGCCACGACGGGCGGACCGGGCCGAAGCTGCGCACCCCGTCCGGCGGGTAGCGGCACGCCGCGACCGCCGCCGCGGCCTGCTCGGCGGTGTCGACCAGCGGGACGATCACGCCGTCGGCGCCCCGGTCCAGGGCCCGCCCGATGCCCTCCGCGCCGTGGCCGGGCACCCGCACCAGCGCCGGCGTCCCGGTCGCGGACAGGGCCTGCAGCATGCCGAGGACGGTGTCGTCGCCGATCAGGCCGTGCTGGGTGTCGACGCAGACCAGGTCGAACCCGACGGAGCCGGCGATCTCGGCGACGGCGGGGGAGGGCAGCTGCAGCCAGCCACCGACCGCGTCGTCGGTGAAGAGGGGATCAGGAGTCATGCGACGACCGTGCCGCCCGACCCGTCCGACGCGCCAGTCGAGATCGTCGTCCCGCGGGCCGCCGACGGCGGGGTGCGATCATCACCCCATGTCGTCGCCGTCCGCGCAGCCGGTGTCCCTGCCCGCCCGGCCGGTGGTCGGGGTCCTGCACCCCGGCGCGATGGGCGCCGCGCTCGGGTCGGCCCTCAAGGCCCGGGCGGGCGCGGTGATCTGGGCCGACGCCGGGCGCTCGCACGCCACCGCCAAGCGCGCCGAGCTGGCCGACCTGCAGGCGGTGCCGACGGTCGCCGACCTCGCCGCCCGGGCCGACGTGATCGTGTCGATCTGCCCGCCGCACGCCGCGCGCGAGGTGGCCGGCCTGGTGGGCGCCGGGCTGACCGGGCGCACCGACCGGCCGCTCTACGTCGAGGCCAACGCCGTGTCCCCGGACACCGTCCGCGGTGTCGCGACGCTCCTGGGCGACCGTGCGACGGTCTGCGACGGCGCCGTCATCGGACCGCCGGCGTGGACGGCGGGCACCACGACGCTGTGGCTGTCCGGGCCGGGGGCCGACGCCGCCGCCACCCTGTTCGAGCCCGGCCCGTTCGACGCCCGGGTGCTCGGGACCGCCGGGACCGACCTGGGCACCGCGAGCGGGCTCAAGGCCTGCTTCGCGCTGCAGAGCAAGGCCGCACCGATGCTGTGGGTGGCGCTGGAGGAGGCCGCGGCGGCGTTCGGCGTCACCGACGCCCTGCACGCCGAGCTGGACCGGGCCGGGATCGACCACGCCGCCGCGCTGGCCCACGCCCGCGAGCGCATGGCGGGCAGGGCGTGGCGCTGGGCGGGGGAGATGGACGAGGCGGCCGACGCGTTCGCCGCCGTCGGGCTGCCCGACGGCTTCTCCCGCGCCGCCGCGGAGCTCTACCGGCGGGCGGCCGGGGCCGGGCAGGACGGCTGAGCCGGGCCCGGCACCGCCTCGGCGGCACCGGACCCGGCCGGCCTCACGCCGCGACGCTGCCGTGCGGGTCGATCACGAACTTGCGGGCCACCCCGCCGTCGAACTCCTGGTAGCCGCGCGGGGCGTCGTCCAGCGAGATCGTGGTCGCGTTGACCGCCTTCGCGATCTGCGCCCGGTCGGACAGGATCGCCTGCATCAGCTGCCGGTTGTACTTCTTCACCGGGCACTGACCGGTGGTGAGGCTGTGCGACTTCGCCCAGCCCAGGCCGATCCGCACACCCAGCGTGCCCTCCTTGGCCTTGTCGTCGGCGGCACCGGGGTCGCCGGTGACGTAGAGCCCCGGGATGCCGAGCGCGCCGCCGACCCGGGTCACCTCCATGACCGAGTTCAGCACGGTCGCGGGCGCCTCCCCGGCGTCGCGGCCGTGTCCGCGGGCCTCGAAGCCGACGGCGTCGACGGCGGCGTCGACCTCGGGTTCGCCGAGCAGCTGCTCGAGCTGCTCGGCCAGGGTGCCGTCGGCGGACAGGTCGACGGTCTCGCAGCCGAAGCTGCGGGCCTGGGCGAGCCGCTCGGGGATCATGTCCCCGACGACGACCGCGGCCGCCCCCAGCAGCTGCGCGGCGTGCGCCGCGGCCAGCCCGACCGGCCCGGCGCCGGCCACGTAGACCGTCGACCCGGTGGTCACCCCCGCGGTCACCGCGCCGTGGTAGCCGGTCGGGAAGATGTCCGAGAGCATCGTCAGGTCGAGGATCTTCTCCAGCGCCTGGTCGCGGTCGGGGAAGCGCAGCAGGTTGAAGTCGGCGAAGGGCACCATCACGTACTCGGCCTGGCCTCCGATCCAGCCGCCCATGTCGACGTAGCCGTAGGCGGCGCCGGGACGGGCCGGGTTGACGTTCAGGCAGACACCGGTCTTGCCCTCGTTGCACATCCGGCACCGCCCGCAGGCGATGTTGAACGGCACCGAGCAGATGTCGCCGACCTTCGCGAACAGCACGTCGTCGCCGACCTCGACGATCTCGCCGGTGATCTCGTGGCCGAGGGACTGCCCGACCGGTGCGGTCGTGCGGCCGCGGACCATGTGCTGGTCGGAGCCGCAGATGTTGGTGGTGACGATCTTCAGGATCGCCGCGTGCGGGGCCTTGCGCGCGATGCCGAGGCCGTCGACGACGTCGGACGGCAGCTCCAGCTTCGGGTAGTCGATCGACTCGACGGCGACCTGGCCGGGCCCCTTGTACACGACGACGCGGTTGTCGGGCATGACGTGCTCCTCGTTGCGCGGGGGTGCGGGCCGCGATCACGACCGCACGGTGGCTCCGCGGACCGGCCGATCCCCTGCGCCCCATCGGGGCCGGCCACGTCGCCGGTCCCGACCCTCCCAGCTCGTGGCCGGGTGCGCACCTGACGATGGGTGCAGGTCCGAAGGGGGTAGTGCCGCCCGGCGCCGGACGACGACGCGGGTGATACTGCGCGAATGGCCGTTGACGATCTTCTCGAGCCGCCGGTCCCGGTGCTCCCCGCGCCGTACCACACCCCCGAGCGTGAGGCGTTGCAGAAGCAGGCCCGTGAGTTCGCCGCGAGCCGGGTGCTGCCCGTCGCCGACGAGCTGGACCCGCGCAAGGGCGAGATCCCCCGCGAGCTGCTCGACGAGATGGGCGAGCTGGGCTACTTCGGCATCACCGTCGACCGCGAGCACGGCGGTCTCGGCCTCGGTGCGTTCGAGTACTGCATGGTGGCCGAGGAGCTGGCCAGGGCCTGGATGAGCGTCGGGTCGATCATCGCCCGCGCGCAGGGCGCCGGGACGGCCGTCGCCGACCCGCGGCGCCGTGCGGAGCTGCTGCGCCGGTCGGCCCGCGGGCAGTGGATCGGCGCGATCGCGCTGTCCGAGCCCGACGCCGGGTCCGACCTGGCCGCGGTGGAGACCCGCGCGGTCCGCGACGGCGACGAGTTCGTGATCACCGGGCACAAGCGCTGGACCGGCAACGCCAAGGCCGCCGACTTCATCCAGGTGCTGGTGCGCACCGACGACCCGGGGCCGGGCGAGAAGCGCTCCGCGGGGCTCGCGACCGTCGTCGTGGAGAAGGAGCGCGACACCTTCCCCGCCGGGATCACCGGCCGGCCCATCGACAAGATCGGCTACCACGGCTTCGTCACCTGGGACCTGGAGTTCGACGGTGTGCGGGTCCCGGTCGGCAACCAGCTCGGCGCCGGCGGCGAGGGCTTCGCCGACGCCCAGGCCTGGCTCAACATCGCCCGGGTGCACACCGCGGCGCGCGCGGTCGGGCTGGCCAGGGCCGCCGTCGAGGACTGCGTGCGCTACCTGCAGCGCCGCCACCAGTTCGAGCACCCGATCGGCGACTTCCAGGCCGTCCGGTTCACCCTCGCGACGATGGCCGCCCGGGTCGAGCAGGCCCGCGCCTTCTACCAGAACGTGGCGCACCGGCTCGACCTCGGCGAGCCCTGCGAGCGGGAGGCGGCGATGGTGAAGCTGCTGGCCACCGAGATGGCCGCCGAGGTCACCGCGGACGGCGTCCAGCTGCACGGCGGCAACGGCTACACCACCGAGCACCAGGTGGAACGGCACTGGCGTGACGCCCGGCTGACCACGATCTTCGAGGGCACGAGCGAGATCCAACGCAAGATCATCTCCGACCGGCTGCTCCCGCGCAGCCCGCTCGGCTGACGGCGACGCCGGGGCGTCAGCGGAAGGCGGCCCGCACCGCGCCGAGGGCGTCGGACTCGTCGAGCCCGAGGCGCCGGGCGAGCTCGGCCAGCTCGGTGGCCTTGCGCTCCAGCTCGGCGCGCCCGCCGGTGGCCCGCTCGGTGAGCACGGCCCCGCGGCCGCGCCGCAGGTCGACCAGGCCCTCGTCGCGCAGCTGCTGGTAGCCACGCAGCACGGTGTGCAGGTTGATCCCGAGCGCGCCCGCGACCTCACGGGCGGGCGGCAGCCGGTCCCCGGCGGCGGCCCGCCCGTCGGCGACCGCCCGGCGGACCGAGGCCGCGACCTGGTCCCCGAGCGGCACCGGCGACGACGGGTCGACCCGGATCAGCACGACGGTGCGGCGCCGGCCGCGCCCTGCCCGGCGCGCCGGTCCAGCTCGGCGTTGACCAGCCCGGCCGCGGTGGCGGCGTCGGGCACGGTGACGACGAACCTGCGGTCGTCGGTGAGGTCGAGCACCAGCGCCTCCCCGGCCCGCCGGGCGCGGTAGCCGAGCACCGACGGCGTCCGGCGCAGGACGCCGTACTCGTTCCAGCGGAAGTGCTCCGGGTCGAGCTGCTCCGACCGCGCGCCGCGGACCTCGGCCAGCGGTGCCTCGGCCAACGGGCGGCCGAGCAGGGCCTGGCGGACGTGAACCCCGGCGTCGTCGACCCGGACCCGGGCGACGGCGGTCAGTGCGGTCGTGACGACGGCCGCGGCGAGCAGCACGACGACGAGCGGGGCCGCCCCGCCCGCGAGCAGCAGCGCCACCCCGGCCAGGACCAGCACGCCCGCGAGGACCAGGGTCGGACGGGAGAGCACGGAGCGTGCCCACAGGTAGCGCTCACCGGGCGCGAGCGGGGTGCGCACCGCGCCGGCCGGGGCGCCCCCGGTCGCCGACGGGTGCGGGGCGTCCGGACCGGCGAGCACGTGCCCGAGTCCGTAGGCGACCACGGCCCCGGCGAGCACGGCGACGGTCCAGGCCCAGCCGGGGACCTGCGGGGCCAGCCGGGAGGCCGGTACCCACCACACGATGACGGCGAACGCCCAGGACGTGCCGACGGCGCGGCGCTCGACATCGGGCCGCCCGGAACGCAGCCGCAGCAGCGGCAGCCCGAGCGCGAGCAGCCCGATGACGACCACCGGGACGGCGAACCGGCCGTCCGGCCGGGTCGCCACCAGGGCGGCGAGCCCGGCCAGGGTCAGTGCCACCGCGGGGGCGGCGGCCAGCACCCTGCGCCGGCTCGTACGGCCCGTGGGTGTGGTGGATGTGGTCATGACGTCCTCCGTCCTCGAACGAACTGAACTTGTTCGCAATGTACTAGAACAATGCTGCCTGCGCACCCCTCGGGGGGTGCCGGGTGCGCCAGGCAGGCGCGCCGGCGGTGGTCGGCACGCGTCGGCAGGCTCACCGGATCGGGTGAACCATCGCGGCCGTGACCTGCACGGACGAGGCCGCGTCACACGGACGTGACACGGGCGATACGGTGCGGTAGCCGTCCCGCGCCACCCTGTGGCTCCCGGTCGCGCATCGTGACGACGAGCGCAGCGTGGGGCGAAACGGACGACCGCGGCGCCCCCGGGCCGTCGGGGTCGCGACGCGCGGAGGGTGGATGGCACGGTCGGAGATCGGACGCACCGGGGCCCGGTTCGGGACGCCCCCGTCCCGGCACGCCCCCGACCCGGAGTACCCGCACGGCAGACCACCGGCGCCGGCCCCGGCATCGGAGTCGGAGTCGGGGTCGGGGCCGACCGTCGTCGGGGACGAGCCCGAGCCGGAGAGCCTGGTCGGTGTGACCGGGGCCCGGTTCGGTGGGCACTCGGCGAAGCGGACCCGGCTGAGCCGCCGCGAGCGCGCGGCCCGGCGTGCCGCTGCCCGGGCCGGGGCCGACGGCGGTGCGACGGCGACACCCGGTGACGGTGCACTCGGCGCCCGGGACGGCGCCGCGGCCGGTGCCCCCGGCGGTACCGGCGCGGAGATCCCCGACGGTGCCGGCCTCGCCGACACCGCCCCGCTGCCGCTGGTCGCCGGCCGGCCGGACGGCCCCGCCACCGCGGGTCCGGGCCACCCGTCGGGTGCGGCCGCCGGCACGGACGGCGGCTCAGACAGCGGCGCTGCCGGCGGTGCTGCCGGCGCGTCGCCGCAGGTCCCGGCGTTCGCCCCGGTCCGGCCCTACGTCATGACCGGTGGCCGTACCCGGGTCCGCGCCGAGCTGCGGCTGGAGACGCTGGTCTCGGTTCGGCCCGCCCCCGGCCCCGCCCCGCGGGCCGAAACGGTCGAGCGCGCCACGGTGCTGCGGCTCTGCGCCCGGCCCCGGTCGGTGTCGGAGGTCGCGGCGCTGGCCGCGGTGCCGCTGGGTGTGGCCCGCGTGCTCATCGACGACCTCGCCTCCGAGGGGCGGCTGGTGGTGCACGGCGTGTCCTCGGCGGAGGACGGGCCGAGCGTCGCGCTGATGGACCGGGTCCTGGCGGGGTTACGCAGGCTCTAGGGCCCCGATCCGCGGGCGCCCTGCGAGGACCGCTCGCCGGGGCCAGGATGGGGACATGACCGATCCTCGTCCCGTCCGCATCGGGCTGCAGCTGCAGCCCCAGCACGCCGACTACGCCGACATCCGCCGCACCGTCGCCGCCGCGGAGGAGGCCGGCGTCGACATCGTCTTCAACTGGGACCACTTCTTCCCGCTCTACGGCGAGCCCGACGGCAAGCACTTCGAGTGCTGGACCATGCTCGGCGCCTGGGCCGAGGCGACCTCCCGGGTGGAGATCGGCGCCCTGGTGACCTGCAACAGCTACCGCAACCCCGAGCTGCTCGCCGACATGGCCCGCACCGTCGACCACATCTCCGGCGGCCGGCTCATCCTGGGCATCGGGTCCGGCTGGTTCCAGCGCGACTACGACGAGTACGGCTACGAGTTCGGCACGGCGGGCGGTCGGCTGAACGACCTGGCTGCCGCCCTGCCCCGGATCCGCGACCGGTGGTCGAAGCTCAACCCGGCCCCCACCCGCGACATCCCGATCCTCATCGGTGGCGGCGGCGAGAAGAAGACACTGCGCTACACCGCCGAGCACGCCGGCATCTGGCACGGTTTCGGCGACGCCGACACGCTCGTCCGCAAGTCGGCCGTGCTCGACGGACACTGCCGTGACATCGGCCGCGACCCGGCCGAGATCGAGCGCTCGGTGGGCGTCGAGGGCTCCCCGGAGGACTCCGGAGCCGCCCTGTACGACGCCGGTGCGCGGCTGTTCACCGTCGGCGAGGACGGCCAGGGCGGCTACGACCTGGCCCGGCTGAAGGACTGGATCGCCTGGCGCGACGAGCGCAACGCGGCCTGACGGGCTGTTCAGAGCTCGCGCAGGAACGGGTCCCGGATCAGGTCCGGGACCCGTTCGGCGGCGACCGCCGGTGCGTAGTACCAGCTCTGGGCGTTGGCACAGCCGTACTCGCGCAGCCGCGCCGCCTGCTCCCGGGTCTCCACCGCCTCGGCGGTGACCTCGAGGTCCAGCGCCGAGGCCAGCGAGATCAGCGTGCGCAGGATGACGTCGTCGCGCTCGGCGGTCCCGGCGAGGAAGTGCCCGGCGAGCTTGAGTCGGTGTACCGGCAGGTGCCGCAGGTAGGCGAGGTTCGAGTAGCCGGTCCCGAAGTCGTCGATGGCGATCTTCACCCCGAGCCGGTCGAGCTCGCGCAGCGTCGCCAGCGGCCGGCCGGGCGACCCCATCAGGTCGGACTCGGTCAGTTCGACCTGCAGCAGCTCGGGTGGCCAGTGGTGGCGTTCCAGGGTGGCCGCGACGTCGGCGACCAGGTCGGACTCGGTCACCTGCCGGGCGGCGACGTTCACGCTGATGGTCAGCGGCCTGCCCGGGTACGCGTCGGACCAGATCCGGCCCTGCCGGCACGCCTCGTCGAGGACACGTCGGCCCAGCGGCACGACCAGCCCGGTCTCCTCGGCGAGCGGGATGAACCGGTCCGGGCCCAGCAGCTGCCCGTCGGGCCGCTGCCAGCGCACCAGCGCCTCCACCCCGATCGTCTGCTCGTCGACGAGGCGGACCAGCGGCTGGTAGACGACCACGAAGTCGTCGCGGCGCAGCGCCTCGGGCATCTGCGAGGACAGCTCGAGGCGGGCGACGTCGTCGCGGTGCCGGTCGCGGTCGTAGAGCACGTAGCGCCCGCGGCCGGCACGCTTGGCCGAGTACAGGGTGGTGTCGGCGGCGGCGATCAGCTCGTCGGCGTCCAGCTCGCCGTCGTGGCGCACCACCCCGACGCTCGCCGAGATCACGATGTCCCGGCCGTCGACGCGGACCGGCCTGCGCACGGTCCCCAGTGCGCGGGTCGCGACCTCCTCCAGCTCGGCCCGGTCGGCGGTGCACGGCACCAGCACGACGAACTCGTCGCCGCCCATCCGCGCGACGAGGTGCCCCGCGGGCTCCAGCGTGTCCCGCAGGCGGTCGGCCAGCACCTGCAGCAGCCGGTCCCCGGCCTGGTGGCCCAGGGTGTCGTTGACGACCTTGAACCCGTCGAGGTCCAGGTAGCACACACCTGGGCGGGCGCCGGGGGAGCCCGCGTCGATCGCGGCACGCAGCCGCTCGAAGAACAGCGACCGGTTCGGCAGCCCGGTCAGCGGGTCGTGCGACGCCTGGTGGGCCAGGCTCTCCCGCATCCGGAGCTGGTCGGTCACGTCGGTGACCACCGCGACGAACAGCCGCTCGTCACCGCCGACCGGTCCGAGCAGGGTGACGACGGCGTCGATCCGCACGTCGCTGTCGTCGGCCCGCCGGACCGAGCGGACCACCCGGAGCCGGTCCAGCGAGCCGTCGAGCAGCCGCGGCCGCTCCGCCCACACCTCCGGCGCGGACTCCGGGGGCACGAGGTCGGTGACCCGCATCGTCAGCAGCTGCGCGGGGGTGTAGCCGAGCATGACCGCGGCGGTCTCGTTGACCTCGACGAGCCTGCCGTCCGGGTCGAAGATCACGATCCCGACGGCCGCGGAGTCGACGACGGTCCGCAGCCGCAGGTCCGAGCGTCGGCGGGCCTCCTCGGCGACGCGGCGGGCCTCCAGCGCGGCGCGGGTGACCTGTTCGTGCTCGGCGAGGACCAGGCGGCGGGTGGCCTCGGTGAACCCGCGGGCGAACGACGCCAGCACCGCCGCGATCCGGCGGACCCGGGCGGCGGTGTCGGCAGCCGGTTCGAGGTGTGCCCCGAGCAGCTCCATCCCGACCTCCAGGCAGCCCGGCTGGTGGATCCGGGCCCGCACCAGGTCCCCGCCGGCGGTGGCCGGGAGGTCCGGGTCGTACCGCTCGGCCAGTGCGGCGGCCCGCAGCTGCCCGGTCACCCGGTCGACGACCGGGCGCAGCTCCGTGACCGGCAGCACCGAGCGGCGTGCCAGCTCCTCGGTCCACGGGGCGGCGAGGTCGGCGGGGTCGGGGAGGGCTGCGCGGACGAGCGCCCGTCCGTGGTCGGCGCGTGCAGCGGCGACGTCGGCCTGCTGCATCCACCGCCCCCGTTCGCTCCGGTGGGAGGGACTTCCCTCATGATCGGGATGATCGGTGAACACCGTAACCGATCCGACCCGCCCGGTGGGGCCGACCGGGTTACGTCGGTGCCGGACAACCGGCCGGTCGGGTCAGACCGAGGACCCGTCGGTCACGTCCGTCACCCACACGACCGCCTCGCCTGCCTCGTCGGAGGCGGCGAGGTCCACCTCGGCCAGGATCGCCCAGTCCCGGTCGCCGGCCGGGTCGTCGAGCACCTGGCGCACCAGCCAACGGTCGGCCTCCTCGGTGAGGTCGAACAGTTCGGGCCCGCGTGCGTCGGGCCCGAAGCCGATCCGGTCGTGGATCGCGAAGTAGGGGGCCAGCGCGTCCCGCCAGCGGTCGGCGGTCCAGCCGGCGTCGGCGTCGAGGTCACCCAGCTCGGCGTAACGGCCCATCGCCGCGAGCTCCACCCGGCGGAACAGCGCGTTGCGCACCATGACCCGGAACGCGCGGGTGTTGCCGGTGACCCCGGTCGGTGTGGCGACGGCGACCTCGGCCCCCGGCGGCAGCACCTCCCCGTCGGCCCCCGCACCGGCGGCGAGCTTCTCCCACTCGTCGAGCGGCGAGGAGTCGGTCTGGCGGACCAGCTCGCCCAGCCACTCCACGAGGTCGGTGAGCTCCTCGGTGCGGGCGTGCTCGGGCACGGTCTGCCGCAGCGCCCGGTAGGCGTCGGCCAGGTAGCGCAGCACCAGGCCCTCGGAACGGGCGAGCTGGTAGTGCGAGACGTACTCGGTGAACGTCATCGCCCGCTCGCTCATGTCCCGGACCACCGACTTCGGCGACAGGACGGCGTCGGCGACCCACGGCGCGCCGCGGCGGTAGGTCTCCAGCGCGGCGTGCAGCATCTCGTCCAGCGGCTTGGGGTGGGTCACGTCCTCCAGCCGGGCCATCCGCTCCTCGTACTCGACGCCGTCGGCCTTCATCGCCGCGATCGCCTCGCCGCGGGCCTTGTTCTGCTGGGCGGCGAGGATCTGGCGAGGGTCGTCGAGGGTCGACTCGATCACCGAGAGCACGTCGAGGGCGTAGGTCGGCGACTCCCGGTCGAGCAGCTCGAACACCGCCAGCGCGAACGGCGACAGCGGCTGGTTGAGCGCGAAGTCCAGCTGCAGCTCGTCGACCACCCGGGCGCGCGGCCGGGCCGCGCCCTCCACGGTGTACTGCTCGACGACGCCGGAGGTGCGCAGCGCCCGGTAGATCGCGATCGCCCGCAGCATGTGCTTGAGCTGCCGCTTGCGGGGCTCGTGGTTGTCGGTGAGCAGGTGCTCCATCGCCGCGTAGGTGTCCCCGCCGCGCGAGACGACGTTGAGCAGCATCGCGTGGGTGACCTCGAAGTGGCTGGTCAGCGGCTCGGGGCGAGCCTGCTGCAGCTTCTCGAACGAGGTCTGCGACCAGCCCACGAACCCCTCGGGGGGCTGCTTGCGCTGGACCTTGCGGCGCTTCTTCGGGTCGTCGCCCGCCTTGGCCAGTGCCTTGGCGTTGTCGATGTCGTGCTCGGGGGCCTGCGCGACGACGGTCCCGACGGTGTCGTACCCGGCGCGCCCGGCGCGGCCGGCGATCTGGTGGAACTCGCGGGCCTTGAGCGGGCGCACGCGGCGCCCGTCGTACTTGGACAGCGCGGTGAACAGCACCGTGCGGATGGGCACGTTGATGCCGACGCCGAGGGTGTCGGTGCCGCAGATGACCTTGAGCAGCCCGGCCTGGGCCAGGGTCTCCACCAGCCGCCGGTAGCGGGGGAGCATCCCGGCGTGGTGCACGCCGATCCCGTGGCGCACCAGCCGGGACAGGGTGCGGCCGAAGCCGGAGGTGAACCGGAACGCCCCGATCGTCTCGGCGATCGCGGCCTTGTCCTCCTTGGAGGTGACGTTCACGCTCATCAGGGCCTGGGCCCGCTCGACGGCGGCCTGCTGGGTGAAGTGCACGACGTAGACCGGCGCCTCACGGGTCGAGAGCAGCTCGGTGATCGTCTCGTGCAGCGGCTCGACGACGTAGCGGAAGTGCAGCGGCACCGGCCGCTCCACCGAGGTGATCTCGGCGGTCTCCCGGCCGGTGCGCCGGGTCAGGTCCTCGGCGAAGAAGGACGTCTCGCCCAGCGTGGCGCTCATCAGCAGGAACTGCGCCTGCGGCAGCTCGACGATCGGCACCTGCCAGGCCCAGCCGCGCGACGGGTCGGCGTAGAAGTGGAACTCGTCCATGATCACCGTGCCGACGTCGGTCCCGGGGCCCTCGCGGAGCGCGAGGTTGGCCAGGATCTCCGCGGTGCAGCAGATGATCGGCGCCTTCTCGTTCACCGCGGCGTCGCCGGTGAGCATGCCGACCTTGTCCGCGCCGAAGACCTCGCACAGCGCGAAGAACTTCTCGCTGACCAGCGCCTTGATCGGTGCGGTGTAGAAGCTGCGCTCCCCGCGGGCCAGCGCGGCGGCGTGCGCACCGATCGCGACCAGCGACTTCCCCGAGCCCGTCGGCGTCGAGAGGATCACGTTGGCGCCGGTGACCAGCTCCAGCAGCGCCTCCTCCTGCGCCGGGTAGAGCGACAGGCCGCGCTCGTCGAACGCCCACTCGGCGAAGGTGTCCACCAGCGCGGCGGGGTCCGGGGGGTTCGCGGGGTCGGAGGAGCGCGGCAGCCGGTCGGTGAGCGTCATGATGGGACCGATCGTCGCAGACACCCCCGACACCGGGCGCCGCAGCGCCGAGGTGGCGGCCGCACTCGCCCGTGCGGGGGATAGCGTGGATGCCGTGGTGGGGGGCGGTGCGACGCACGGCGCCGGGCAGTCGGGCGCCGGCGTGGGACCCGGCGCGCCCATGCCCGACCTCGTCCCGCCGATGCTGCCCGCCGCCGGGGAGCTGACCGACGCGGGCGACCCGGACCGCTGGGCGGTCGAGTTCGCCTGGGAGGGCCACCGCTGCGTGGCCTACGCCCGGCCCGGCCGCGTCCGGCTGCTGTCGTCCACCGCGCGCAGCGTGACCGGGTCCTTCCCCGAGCTCGCCGTGCTCGGCGACCAGGCCCCGCCAGGGGGCTTCGTGCTCGACGGCACGGTCGTCGCCCTCGACGAGGCGGGCCGCCCGTCGCGCGGGCCGCTGCTGCGTCGCACCGCGACGGTGTCCCCGGACGCGGCCCTGCGGACCGAGGTGCCCATCGGCTACGTCGTCACCGACCTGCTGTTCTGCGACGGCCGCCGCACCCTGGAGCTGCCCTACCGGCGGCGCCGCGCGGAGCTGGAGGCGCTCGGCCTGGCCGGGCCGAAGATCCTGGTCCCGCCGTCGTTCGGGCTCGACGAGGCCGACCTGGTGGTGCGGACCGCGGAGCGCTACGGCCTCGACGGGCTGCACCTCAAGCGGCTCGACCTGCCCTACCAGCCCGGGCGGCGCACCCGGAACTGGCTGCGGGTGCCGCTGCGCCGGCATCGGCAGGTGCTCGTCGCCGGTTGGGTGCCGGCCGGGGGCCCCGGCGGGGGCCGGGAGCGGATCGGTGCGGTGCTGCTGGCGCTGCCCGAGCCCGACGGGCTCCGCTACGTGGGCCGCGTCGGGATCGGCGCCGCCGACGTCGACGCCCGGACCGTCGTGGGCGTCCCCGCCACCGGGACCCCGCCGCTCGGGGTGCCCGAGGGCATCGGCGACGCCCGCTGGCTGGCCCCCGGCCTGGTCGCGGCGGTCGAGCACCGGGGCCGGACGGCCGCCGGGCGGCTCGCCCTGCCGTCCTGGCGCGGGCTGGTGCCGCCCGCCGAGCACGACGACGACCTGGGCGCCGCCATCGAGGCGGCACGCCGGGCGGCGTCGGCGTCCCGGCCGACCGTCGCGCTGCGCCGCCCGGGGGCGTCCCCGGCCGGGACCGACCAGGGTCCGGGGCCGGGTCCGGAGACGGTGGTGCTGCCGCGGGCCGCCGGCGCGGGCACCCGGCCCGCGGCCACCGACGACGACGCGCGCCCCGCCACCCGCACCCCGGGCCCGGCCCCCGGCCGAGCCGGGCCGGACCACGACCCGGCCGCGCGGACCACCCGGGACCCCGCCGCCGAGCCGTTCGCCGAGCCGGCCGCCCGCGACGCGCCCCCCGACGAAGCCCGTCCGCCGCGGCCGGGCGCCCACCGCGCCCCGGCCCCCGACGAGACCGTCCGCATCCGGGTGCGCGACGCGGTCCCGCCCCTACCCGGGGCCCCGGCGGCGCCGACGGCCGCCCCGGACGGCCCCTGGCACGGCCCGCTGTCGCGCCGGCTGGAGCAGCACTTCGTCTACAACACCCTCAACACCATCGCCTCGCTGGTGCGCACCGACCCGCCTCGGGCCCGGGAGCTGCTGCTCGGCTTCGCCGACCTGTCGCGGGCCGCGGACCGGGCCGGGGAGGCGTCGATCCGGCTCGACGAGGAGCTCGCCGCCGTCCGGGCCTACCTGCAGATCGAACGGACCCGGTTCGGGGCCCGCCTGACCACCGAGCTCGACGACCCGTCCGGGGCCGGGGTCGACCCGTCGTCCGCGGTGCCGCCGCTGTCGCTGCTCGCCGCGGTCCGCCGCGGGGTGCAGGAGGAGATCGAGCCGCACAGCGCGGGCGGTGCGGTCCACGTCCGGCTGGACCCGGACGCCTCCGCCGGCGCCCCGTTCGTCCTGTTGGTCCTGCCGCTGGGCGTGCCCGTGGTGTGACACCCGTCGGCGGGGGAGTGGCGTGCACCGCCCGGGGAGACGGAGCTTCATCGATCCGGATAGCGTGCGCGCCATGCTGGGGCTGCCCGAGGGCACACGCGCGTGCCTGTTCGACCTGGACGGCGTACTCACCGACACCGCGAGCGTCCACGCTGCGGCGTGGAAACAGATGTTCGACGAGTACCTCCGTGCCCGTGACGGTGACGGGTACACCCCGTTCGACGTCACCACCGACTACGGTCCGTACGTGGACGGGAAACCCCGTCTCGAGGGGACCCGCAGCTTCCTCGCCTCGCGCGGGATCGAGCTGCCCGAGGGGACGCCCGACGACCCCCCGGACGCCGAGACCCTGTGGGGCCTGTCCACCCGCAAGAACGACCTCGTGCAGGAGCGCATCCGCACCGACGGCGTCGACGTCTACCCGGGGTCGCGTCGCTACCTGGAGGCGGTGAAGGACGCCGGCCTCGCCACCGCGGTGGTGTCCTCCAGCGCCAACGCCGAGCAGATCCTGCGGGTCACCGGGCTGGAGACGTTCATCGACCACCGCGTCGACGGGGTCACCGCCCGCGAGCGCGGCCTGCCCGGCAAGCCCGCCCCCGACACCTTCCTCGCCGCCGCGGCCGACCTCGGGGTCGACCGGTCCGTCGCGGTCGTGTTCGAGGACGCGCTGGCCGGCGTGCAGGCCGGCCACGCGGGGGACTTCGGCGCCGTCGTCGGCGTCGACCGTCTCGACCAGGCGGCCGCGCTGCGTGAGCACGGCGCGGACGTCGTCGTCACCGATCTCGCCGACCTGCTGGAGCGTTCGTGAAGCCCGACCACCTGCCCACCTTCACCGTCGAGCCGTGGGTGGTCCGCGAACCGCGCCTCGACCTGGACGCGATGGGCCAGACCGAGTCGGTCTTCGCACTGTCCAACGGCCACATCGGGCTGCGTGGCAACCTCGACGAGGGTGAGCCGCACGTCCTGCCCGGCACCTACCTGAACTCCTTCTACGAGGTACGCCCGCTGCCGTACGCCGAGGGTGGCTACGGCTACCCCGAGTCCGGGCAGACGATCATCAACACGACCAACGGCAAGCTGATCCGGCTGCTGGTCGACGACGAGCCGTTCGACCTGCGCTACGGCACCCTGCACCGGCACGAGCGGGTGCTGGACATGCAGGCCGGGACGCTGCACCGCGAGGTCGAGTGGGAGTCCCCGGCCGGGCGCCGGGTCCGGGTCCGCTCCACCCGCATGGTGTCGCTGACCCAGCGTGCGGTCGCCGCGATCTCCTACGAGGTCGAGCTGGTGAGCAACGGCAACGAGGGCAGCGGCGCCGCCGGTGACGCGGCGCTGCTGGTGCTGCAGTCCGAGCTCGTCGCGAACGAGCAGCTGCCCGGCCGCGACGCCGACGACCCGCGCCTGGACACCGCGCTGGACAACGTGCTGGAGCCCGAGCAGTCCCGCGCCGGCGACGCCGGGGCCACCCTGGTGCACCGCACCCGCAAGTCGGGGCTGCGCTGCGGCGCGGCGATGGAGCACGAGGTCTTCGGCCCGGAGGGCGTGCAGGTGTCCACCGACGCCAACGAGGACCTCGCCCGCACGACCGTCATCGCCAGGGTGCAGCCCGGCCAGTCGCTGCGCGTGGTCAAGTACCTCGCCTACGGCTGGTCCTCACGGCGCAGCCTGCCGGCGGTCTACGACCAGGTGCGCGCTGCCATCGCCGCCGCCCGCTACACCGGCTGGGACGGCCTGGTGGCCGAGCAGCGCGACTACCTCGACGACTTCTGGGCCACCGCCGACGTCGAGATCGACGGCGACGCCGAGCTGCAGCAGGCCGTGCGGCTCGCGACCTTCCACATCCTGCAGGCGGGCGCCCGCGCCGAGCGCCGCTGCATCCCGGCCAAGGGGCTGACCGCCGACGGCTACGACGGCCACACCTTCTGGGACACCGAGACGTTCTGCCTGCAGGTGCTGTCCTTCGTCGCCCCGGAGGCGGCGGCGGACGCGCTGCGCTGGCGCAAGTCGATCCTGCCGCTGGCCTTCGAGCGCGCCGAGACC
This sequence comes from Pseudonocardia sp. EV170527-09, assembly GCF_008369905.1. Taxonomy (NCBI): domain Bacteria; kingdom Bacillati; phylum Actinomycetota; class Actinomycetes; order Pseudonocardiales; family Pseudonocardiaceae; genus Pseudonocardia; species Pseudonocardia sp. EV170527-09. The sequence goes on along the minus strand of NZ_VRMC01000056.1, from coordinate 3,810 downwards.
CTCGGTCTCAAGGGCGCGGCGTTCCCGTGGCGCACCATCCGCGGCCACGAGTGCTCCGGCTACTGGCCCGCGGGCACCGCGGCGTTCCACATCAACGCCGACATCGCCGACGCGGTCAAGCGGCACGTGCACGCCACCGGCGACACCGCGTTCGAGCTGGAGGTCGGGCTGGAGCTGCTGGTCGCGACGGCGCGGCTGTGGCGCTCGCTGGGCAGCCACGACTCGGCGGGCAACTTCCGCATCGACGGTGTCACCGGCCCCGACGAGTACTCCTCGATCGCGGACAACAACGTCTACACCAACCTGATGGCCCAGCAGAACCTGCGCTACGCCGCCGAGGTCGCCGCGAAGCACCCGCGCTCGGCGTCGCGGCTCGGGGTGGACTCGGAGGAGATCGCGTCCTGGCGCGACGCCGCGAGCGCCATGTTCATCCCGTTCGACTCCCGGCTCGGCGTGCACCCGCAGTCCGAGGGCTTCACCGACCACCAGCGGTGGAACTTCGAGGAGACCCCGGCCGACCGGTACCCGCTGCTGCTGAACTACCCCTACTTCGACCTCTACCGCAAGCAGGTCATCAAGCAGGCCGACCTCGTGCTGGCGATGCAGATCTTCCCGGAGGCGTTCACCGAGGAGCAGAAGCGCCGCAACTTCGCCTACTACGAGGCGATCACGGTGCGGGACTCGTCGCTGTCGGCGTGCACCCAGTCGGTGATGGCCGCCTGCACCGGGCACCTGGAGCTGGCCCACCAGTACCTCGCCGAGGCCGCGCTGGTCGACCTGCAGGACCTCGCGGGCAACACCGACCACGGCATGCACATCGCGTCGATGGCCGGTACCTGGACCGCGGTCGTGCTGGGCTTCGGCGGGATGCGCTGCGAGGCCGACGGGCTGTCGTTCGCGCCGGTGCTCCCGACGTCGCTGTCGCGGATCTCGTTCGGCCTGAAGTGGCAGGGGCGCCGGATCCGGGTCTCGATCACCCCCGAGGAGACCGAGTACCGCCTCACCGACGGCGCCCCGATGCGGCTGCGCCACCACGGCGACCCGATCGCGCTCGACGGCGAGGCCCCGGCCACCGCGCCGACCCCCACCCCGGAGTGGGTGGAGCCGGTGGAGCAGCCCCACGGGCGGGCCCCGCGGGTCCGCGGCTGACCGCGCCCGGCACTCCGCCGTCCGGCCGCTCCGCCGGACGGCGGGTCGCCGGACGGTGGGTCAGCCGGACGGTGGCCGGACGACCCCGGCCCGTCACGTACCGGTCGGTCGTGCACCGCTGGTAGCCTGGTCAGTCGCTCCGTCGGCGACAGGCTCGCCCTGCCACCGCGCGGACGTGTCGTGTACGTCCCCCCGGTGGAGGATCCCCGCGCCGTGCCCGAACCCACTTCCGCTGCCGGTCCCCCGGCTGCCGCGGCCGACCCCGCCGCGCCGGTCGACCCGGAGCTGGCACACGAACAGTCCTACGTGGCCATGCTCTACGAGCAGCTCGAGGACCGCCGCCGCGACACCGCGCGCCGGCTGGCCGACACGCTGCGCGAGGAGACCGTCGGCACCCCGCAGGCCATCACCCAGCGCGACGCCGCCGCGGAGATGCTCACCGACCGGCTCGCCGGGCTGCGCGCCGCCGAGCACGGGCTGGCCTTCGGCCGGCTCGACGCCGACGACGGCGAGATCCGCTACGTCGGCCGCATCGGCCTGCTCGACGAGGACAACGAGTACGAGCCGCTGCTGATGGACTGGCGGGCGCCCGCCGCCCGGCCGTTCTACACCGCCACCGCCGCGAACCCCGAGGGGATGCGGCGGCGCAGGCACCTGCGGACCCGGCTCCGGCAGGTCGTGGCGATCGACGACGAGCCGCTCAACCTGGCCGAGATGTCCGAGGAGGAGCGGGCCCGCTCCGGGTCGGGGCTCACCAGCGAGGCCGCGCTGCTGGCCGCGGTGTCGCAGGCCCGTACCGGGCGGATGGGCGACATCGTCGCGACCATCCAGGGCGAGCAGGACCGGATCATCCGGTCGAAGCCGTCCGGCGTGCTGGTCGTGCAGGGCGGGCCCGGGACCGGGAAGACGGCGGTCGCGCTGCACCGCGCGGCGTACCTGCTCTACACCCACCGCGACCGGCTCGCCCGGCGCGGCGTGCTCGTCGTCGGGCCGAACCCGACGTTCCTGCGCTACATCGGGCAGGTCCTGCCCTCGCTGGGGGAGACCAGCGTTGTGCTCGGCACCGTCGCGCAGCTGTTCCCCGGCCTGGACGCGCGCCGGACCGAGTCCCCGGCGACGGCGGAGCTGAAGGGCCGCGCCGAGATGGCACCGGTGATCGCCGCCGCCGTGCGCGACCGGCAGCAGCTGCCGCGCAGCCCGGTCGAGCTCGTCGTGGAACAGCAGCGGGTGGTGTTCGACCGCGACACCGTCGCCCAGGCCCGTACCCGGGCCCGGCGTTCCCGCAAGCCGCACAACGAGGCCCGCCGCATCTTCCGCAAGGAGCTGCTCCGGCTGCTCGCCCAGCAGGTCGCCCGTCGTGTCGGCGGCGGCGAGTCCGGTCTGCTGGACCGGCGCGACGTCGACGACATCCGCGACGAGCTCGCCGAGTCCGCCGAGGTGGCGGCGCAGCTGGAGGAGCTCTGGCCGACGCTGTCGCCCGAGCAGCTGCTGACCGACCTGTTCGCCGACCGCCGCCGGCTCAACTCGGTGGCCCGCCGGATCCCGGCGCCCGAGCGGGCGCTGCTGGAGCGCCCGGCGCCCGGCCCCGAGGTGCCCCCGGACCTGCGCTGGACCCCGGCCGACGTCGCCCTGCTCGACGAGGCGGCCGAGCTGCTCGGCGACGACGGCGCGGCCCAGGCCGCCGCCGAGGCCGCCGCGCTGCGTGAGGAGGTCGAGTACGCCCAGGGCGTGCTCGACGTGCTCGACCTGGAGGAGGACCTCGACCCCGAGCTGCTGCGCGCCACCGACATCATCGACGCCGACCGGCTCGCCGAGCGCATGCAGGTCTCCCGCTACGACTCCACCGCCGAGCGGGCGGCCGCGGACCGTGAGTGGACCTACGGCCACATCATCGTCGACGAGGCGCAGGAGCTGTCGGCGATGGCCTGGCGGATGGTCATGCGCCGCGCCCCCGCCCGGTCGATGACCCTGGTCGGGGACATCGCCCAGACCGGTGACCGCGGCGGTGCGGGCTCCTGGGACGAGGTGCTGTCACCGTTCGTGGCGCGGCGGTGGCGGCTGGAGCAGCTGACGGTGAACTACCGGACGCCCTCGGAGATCGCCGACGTCGCCGACGACGTGCTCGCCGAGATCGACGCCTCGCTGCAGCCGCCGTCGTCGGTGCGCTCGACCGGGGTCCCGCCGTGGGCGGTGGCGCTGCCCGCCGGGGTCGACGGGGACCGGGTCCTGGTCGACCGGGTGCGTGCCGAGCGCGACGCGGTCGGGGACGGGCGCACCGCCGTCCTCACGCCGCAGGGCTGCCTGGACCGGGTCCGCGCCGTCCTCGACGCCGCCGGGCTCACCACCCCGGAGCCCGCCGAGGGGGAGTCCGAGCTGGACGCGCCGGTCGTGGTGCTGCCGGTCGCGGCGTCGAAGGGGCTGGAGTTCGACGCCGTCGTCGTGGTGGAGCCGCAGGAGATGCTCGACGAGTCCCCGCGTGGGCTCAACGACCTCTACGTCGCGATCACCCGTGCCACCCAGCGGCTCGGGGTGCTGCACAGCGGGGAGCTGCCGCCGGTGCTCAAGCGGATCGGTCGGCCCTAGCTGTGATGTCCAGGGAGGTTGTCCCGTCCGGGGGCGGTGAGTCTGGCTGACAGACGAAGGCCTCCGGTTGTGAAGTGG
>NZ_VRMC01000478.1:0-268 GCF_008369905.1 Pseudonocardia sp. EV170527-09 | reverse complement strand
GGTTATAACGCAGGACCTGGACGCGCCCGCCGCTGGCAGGCTGCACAGCCCTTGGAAGGTGCAGTGTATGCCGAAACCATTCCCTTTACCGAAACACGCGATTATGTGAAAAAAGTGATGACCAATGCCGTGTATTACGCCGCCTTATTCGGTCAGCCGAATACCTCGTTAAAACAACGCATGGGAACGATTCCCGCGCGTTAAGGTATTATGCTTGTTTCTGAATTATCTTTGCTTTAAAATCCGATATTTGGCAGAACCATATGGG
>NZ_VRMC01000477.1:0-268 GCF_008369905.1 Pseudonocardia sp. EV170527-09 | reverse complement strand
TTCACGCCCCAGTCTTTCGTCGCCACTGCCGAACACCTCCACGATCAGAGGTGTTGCGACGACCAGTTGAATTCGCCTTGCGACCCGCGGTCGCGCCACGCCGTCGTCCAGGACGGGCGGATGCCCGAACGCCCGACCGCCTGGCCGGAGGGTCTGTAACGAGAACGGTGGTTCCGGCGATGTTGTCAGTAGTTGTCCGCGTACGGGCTCTGATGTCGCTGTAGGTACGAGCTGGTTTGTCGTTGGTCCGGCGCGTCGGACCGAAGAT
>NZ_VRMC01000476.1:0-269 GCF_008369905.1 Pseudonocardia sp. EV170527-09 | reverse complement strand
GTGTTGGCGTGCTCGGTCAGCCACGCCTCGAACTGGGTGTTGAAATCGGCCGGCGAACCGAACACCCTGCCTGGCAGGAACGAGGTCTCAAAGAACCTGTTGTTGCGTTCAACCATGCCCTTGTACTCAGGGTCCGCCGGTGGAGCCAGCTCCAGGCGGGTGCCCAACGTCCCAACAAACGACGTGGCCACCACCGTGGGCCGGCCCGTGCCGCCGATCGCAGACTCGCGGTCCCACACCAGTTTGGCGGTCACCGCGCCGATCCGGCT
>NZ_VRMC01000475.1:0-269 GCF_008369905.1 Pseudonocardia sp. EV170527-09 | reverse complement strand
GCGTGCCCTTGTGCATGTGCTGCACCGTGGCAAGCGTCTTGGCGGAGCTCTCCCGGTGGTGCGGGCTGTCGTCACCAAACCGCGACACGGCGCGTGGTTGATCATGATTGTCCCAATACAGCGAATTCCAGCCGACATCTGCGAGAGCCAGCTGCCACTCGTTCAGATTCTTCTTCAGGGCTGGAAGCGACAGCGGAGCTAGATCAAACTTGCCGCTGCCACCAGGCCGCGAGTCAAGGCTCACATGCTCGAAGGTGAACACCATGTTC
>NZ_VRMC01000474.1:0-269 GCF_008369905.1 Pseudonocardia sp. EV170527-09 | reverse complement strand
GCTGTTAACCCGTATTTGCTCTTCGAGTCAGCCGAGGACATGGCCCGGCGCGAGGTGTGGGTGTCTACTGACCCTGAAACTGCTATCCATAACGTTTACAAGGCTCTTGGCAAGGGCGTCCTTAAGACGATGAGCAAGATGGGTGTATCCACTATCTCGTCGTATACCGGAGCCCAGATCTTCGAGGCTACCGGGTTATCGCAGGAACTCATTGATGAGTACTTCACCGGAACGACGAGTCGCATCGCGGGGGTCGGCCTGACCGAGAT
>NZ_VRMC01000473.1:0-269 GCF_008369905.1 Pseudonocardia sp. EV170527-09 | reverse complement strand
ACGTCCTTGCGCAGGAAGATGGCCGTGTCGATGTCCATCACCACGCCCTTCGTGCGGTGCATGACAAAGCGATATGCACCCGTGATGCTCGGGCCGTCGAGCAGCGTGTAGATCGTCACGGAATCGGCGCGGTTGTCTGCCGGCGTGTCGAACCACACGTGCGTGAAATTGGGAAACTCTTCCGGCTTGCCGGCCTGCGCCACGTCCAGCGCAATGCCCCGTGCGGAAAGCCCGTACTGATACAGCTCGCCGATGGCGCGGAAGTACGA